>NZ_LOYC01000057.1:0-251880 GCF_001524725.1 Burkholderia sp. MSMB1072 | reverse complement strand
GTGCGTGCGGCGCGATGCGCGCGTGCCGGCTTCGTTCGTCCAGTTCGTTTGAAAGGGGACCCCGATGAAAGCCGCTGTACTGATTGCATTGACCTGCGTTGCGCTGACCGCTTGCGGCGGCGACGACAATTCCTCGTCTGTGGCGTCCGGCGGATCGGGGACGAGCAACAACGGTGGCGGTGGAACGGGCGGCACGGGGTCGGGCGGGACGGGTTCGGGCGGCACGGGAAGCGGCGGCAGCGGCGGGTCAGGCGGCAGCACGGTGACGCTGCGCTACGAGACGAAGCCTATCGCATCGGACAAGGCGAGTTTCGTGACGCTCGTCAACGGCGAAGGTGCAAAGGGCTATCGCTA
Organism: Burkholderia sp. MSMB1072; assembly: GCF_001524725.1. Taxonomy (NCBI): domain Bacteria; kingdom Pseudomonadati; phylum Pseudomonadota; class Betaproteobacteria; order Burkholderiales; family Burkholderiaceae; genus Burkholderia; species Burkholderia sp. MSMB1072. Next base: position 251,526 of record NZ_LOYC01000057.1, on the reverse strand, counting down.
TCTGGGCGACTACTTTTACTCGGCCGACAATGCGACGGTTTCGATCTTCGTGAACGACGGGACGGCGCCGACCTACACATATCAGCTTCAGGACGCACCGGCCGATGTCGCGAGCTTCGTTGCTCAAGCCAACGCGCAGGGCGCGAGCGGTTACCGTTACGACGGCCCGCTATCGTACGGCTATCTCTATCGGAAGGACGGCGGCTCGTCGTCCACCTATTCGTACGTGAGTGCGGCGCTGCCGACCAGCCAAGCCGCATTTCTTGCGCAGGCAAATGGCCAGGGGCAGTCGGGTTACTGGTTCGTCAGTCCGATGATGGTGGCATCGGGCTCCGGCAATCTGTACATGAAGGACAACGCGTCGAGCGCGACCTACACCTACGAAGCGCTGCCGCAAGCATCGAATGTGGCTGATCTGGTTGCGCAGGCCAACAGCGAGGGGGCGAAGGGCTTTCGTGCGAAGGGGGCGAACATGTTCGGGAGCGATGTCGCATGGGTCTATGTGAAGGACCAGACGCAGTCGCCCACTTTCGCTTATCAATCGACCGCAATCCAGACGGCCGGCGCCGCCTTTGTTCAGCAGTCGAATAACCTGGCGGCTCAGGGATACGCGTATCTCAGCGACATCGTGACGGGAGGCGGCAGCGCGTCGTTCTATTTCAAACCGACCAACTGCACGGGCTTCCTGTGCACGACGCTGAATCCGCTCACGCAGAACTGAGCGGGCGCGTCCGGGGCGGCTGCATCGCACGGCGCGTTCCGTCGAACATGCCCCGCGCGCATTGAATCGAGTGCCTCAGGTGCGCTACATCCGTGGCCGCATCGTTTGTCGCCGGCTTGCCGGCGACATTTCACTTTGTACGTGTGTCGATCGGGCGCGCCGGAAACGCCGAGCGCGCACTGTCTCGACCGGCGCCGTCAGCCGTTGCGAAAGATCTCGTTGTACGCGCTCAACGCCGGCGCCCCGCCAAGATGCGCGTACAGCACCTTCGATCCCGGCTCGAATTCCCCGAGCCGTACCTTGTCGATCATCGCGTGCATCGATTTCCCTTCATAGACGGGATCGGTCAACATGCCTTCCAGCCGGGCGCACAGGCGAATCGCTTCCAGCGTGCCGTCGCTCGGCAAGCCATACTCGGGGCCGCCGTACCGCGTATCGAGCACGACATCCTGTTCGACGATATCGCGGCCGAGCCCGACCAGCTCGGCCGTATGCCGCGCGATCCGCGTGATCTGTTCGCGCGTCTGCTCGGGCTTCGCCGACGCATCGATCCCGATCACGCGATCCGCGCGCCCGTCGGCCGCGAAGCCGACGACCATGCCGGCCTGCGTGCTGCCCGTCACCGAGCAGACGACGACGTAATCGAACTTGAACCCGAGTGCCGCTTCTTGCGCACGCACCTCCTCCGCGAAGCCGACGAATCCGAGCCCGCCGAGTGGATGCTCGGAACACCCTGCCGGAATCGGATACGGCTTGCCGCCCGCCTGCCGCACGCTCTCCATCGCTTCTTCCCAACTGCGGCGAATGCCGATGTCGAAGCCGTCGGAGACGAGCCGCACGTCGGCGCCCATCATCCGGGACAACTGAATGTTGCCGACCCGGTCGTACACCGGATCTTCATAGTTGACCCAGTGTTCCTGCACGAGCACGCACCTCATCCCGAGATGCGCGGCGACGGCCGCCACCTGGCGCGTCTGGTTCGACTGCACGCCGCCGATCGACACGAGCGTATCGGCACCCTGCGCGAGCGCGTCCGGAACGAGATATTCGAGCTTGCGGGTCTTGTTGCCGCCGAATGCGAGGCCGCTGTTGCAATCCTCGCGCTTCGCATACAGCTCGACCTTGCCGCCGAGATGCGCGCTCAGGCGCTCGAGTGGCTGGATGGGTGTCGGGCCGAACGTCAGCGGATAACGGGGGAAGCGTTGCAGGTTCATCGGCGGAGGCTCCGGAAAGGGAAACAAGACGGGAAAGCGGATCGTTCGGGCGCTGCCGGCAGGCCGGGCTCCGATGCAAAAGATGATAGGCAGAAGCGCGGGAAATGAGCTTGCGAAATGAATTGTGTAGACCTACGTTATCGACGATATGAATGCAGGTTAAGCAATTTCAATTCGTTGAAATGGGAGTTGACGCAATGAAATTAGATGGCGGCAGTACATCGCGAGCCGACGCCGCACCGACGCTCGATCGCATCGACCGCGCGATCCTGCGGCAACTGCAGCAGGATGCGTCGATCTCGAACGTGAGCCTCGCGGCGAAGGTGAAGCTGAGCGCGCCGGCGTGCCTGAGGCGCGTCGAGCGGCTCAAGGAAATGGGGCTGATCCGCGGCATCGTCGCGTTGCTCGAACCGAAGCCGCTCGGCGCCGGGATGCTGGTCGTGATCGGCTTCGTACTCGATCGCTCGACGCCGGAAGCGTTCGCCGCATTCGAGAAGGCGGCGCAGAAAGTGTCGGGGTGTGTCGAATGCCACGTCGTGACGGGAGAGTTCGACTACTTCATGCTCGTGCGCACGCGCGACAACGACAGCTTCAACCGGCTGCATGCCGAGCAGTTGCTTTACTTGCCGGGCGTGCGGCAAGTGCGCTCGTTCATGGTGCTCAAGGAAATCCTGTCGACGCATGCGCTGCCGCTGTAGCGCGGCAGGGCAGCGGGTTTTCGCGTCGGGCGTCCGCGCGGAACGAATCGCGATTGCACCGTTCATACGCCGATTCGCGTCCTTGACTATCATGCGCCGATGCAGGGCAGATGCTGCATGTCGCGACAACCCAACTGTGAGGGCATCATGGCAAGACAGACGATGGCGGAATATCTGGCGAAGACGCTTGCAGCAGCGGGCGTCGAGCGCATCTGGGGCGTGACGGGCGACAGCCTGAACGGCCTGTCGTTCAGCTTGAGCCAGATCGGCTCGATTCGCTGGATGCACACGCGGCACGAGGAAAGCGCGGCGTTCGCGGCCGGCGCCGATGCGGCGTCTACCGGGCGGCTCGCGGTGTGCGCGGGCAGTTGCGGCCCCGGCAACCTGCACCTGATCAACGGGTTGTACGACTGCCACCGCAACCACCAGCCGGTGCTCGCGATCGCCGCGCACATTCCGTCCACGGAGATCGGCCTCGGTTACTTCCAGGAAACCCATCCGCAGGAGCTGTTCCGCGAGTGCAGCCACTTCGCCGAACTCGTGACGAACGCATCGCAGTTCCCGCGCGTGCTGGCGCGCGCGATGCGCACCGCGATCGACGAGCGCGGCGTGGCGGTGATCGTGCTGCCGGGCGATATCGCGCTCGGCGACGGTCCGGACGAGGCGCCGGCGTGGAGCGAAGCGGCGCCGCCGTCGATCCTGCCGGCCGATGCCGATCTCGACCGGCTCGCGGCGCTGCTCAACGGGTCCGACGCGGTCACGCTGCTGTGCGGCAGCGGCACGCAGGGCGCGCACGACGAAGTGGTCGCGCTGGCCGACACGCTCGGCGCGCCGGTCGTGCACGCGCTGCGCGGCAAGCAGTTCGTCGAATGGGACAACCCGTTCGACGTCGGAATGACCGGGCTGATCGGTTTCAGCTCCGGCTATCACGCGATGGAATCGTGCGACACGCTGCTGATGCTCGGCACCGATTTCCCGTATCGGCCGTTTTATCCGACCCATGCGAAGGTCGCACAGATCGACTGGAAGGGCTCGCAACTCGGCCATCGCGCGCCGCTCGCGCTCGGGCTCGTCGGCACCGTGAAGGAAACGATCGCGGCGTTGCTGCCGCGGCTCACGCGCAAGACGCAGCGGCGCTTCCTCGAGAATGCGCTGAAGCACTACGCGGCCGCGCGCAAGGGGCTCGACGATCTCGCGGTGGCCGAGCCGCCGGGCCGCGCGATTCATCCGCAGTACCTGACGAAGATCGTCGACGAAGTCGCGGCCGACGACGCGATCTTCACGGCCGACGTCGGCACGCCGACACTCTGGGCCGCGCGCTACCTGACGATGAACGGCAAGCGGCAACTGCACGGCTCGTTCAACCACGGGTCGATGGCGAATGCGATGCCGCAGGCGCTCGGCGCGCAGGGCGCGCATCCGGGCCGGCAGGTCGTGTCGCTGTCGGGCGACGGCGGCCTGTCGATGCTGCTCGGCGATCTGTTGAGCGCACGCCAGTTGAAGCTGCCGATCAAGATCGTCGTGTACAACAACAGCCTGCTCGGCTTCGTGTCGATGGAGCTGAAGGCGGCCGGCTATCTCGACACGAACGTCGACCTGAGCCCGACCGACTTCGCGGCGATCGCGAAGGGCGCGGGTATTTTCAGCGTGCGCGTCGAGCATTCGGAGAACGTCGAGCACGCGTTGCGCACGGCGTTCGAGCATGACGGGCCGGCCGTGGTCGACGTCGTCACGTCGAAGTACGAGCTCGCGATGCCGCCGAAGATCGAGCTTGCGCATGCGAAGGGCTTCAGCCTGTTCATGCTGCGCGCGATCCTCAGTGGGCGCGGCGACGAGATCGTCGAACTGGCGAGAACGAATTTGCGGTGAGAGGGCGGCGCAAGCGGGACGGGCGCCGGCCGCTGATCCGGCACGAATTGATCGGGTAAATCAGGGACAATCTTCACGTCACCTTAAGTTTGCGTTTCCTAGAATCGATTGATCGTCGCGTGTCCCGCGGCGGACCGATTCGCCCAGGAGGATGCGCATGAACCTTGCCCGTGTCGCCGTAGCCCTGTCCCGCGCAGTCATCGGCACCCCGCCGCCGACCGCGCAAGCGCCGGAGACCCGCCTATGACGTGGCCGAACGCGTGGCGTGTCTCGGCACTGTTCGTGCGCGAGTGGGTCGGCCGGCCGGCCGCGGTGGGCGCGTTGTGCCCGAGTTCGCGGCATCTGGCGCGCGAGATGGCCGATGCGGTGCCGGACGGCGACGGGCTGGTCGTCGAACTCGGCGGCGGCATCGGCGCGATCACCGCTGCGCTGCTCGAACGCGGCGTCGCGCCCCGGCGTCTCGTGGTGGTCGAACGCTCGCCGGCGTTCGTGCGGCATCTGCGGCGACGCTTTCCCGGGATCTCGATCGTGTCGGGCGACGCGCGGCAACTCGAGCGGCTGCTGCCGCCGGGGGCCACGGTCGACGCGATCGTCTCGTGCCTGCCGCTGCGCACGCTGCCGCGTGACGACGTGGCGGCGATCGTCGGTCAATGTCGTCGCGTGCTGGGGGCCGACGGTGTGATGATTCAGTTTACGTACGATTTGCGGCCGCCTGGCCGCCATCCGCTAGGTGATTCGGCATTTACTGCCTGCAGTAGCCGGATCGTCTGGGCAAATTTTCCACCTGCGCGCATCGTGACCGTGCGCAATGCTGCGGCCGAAACGCCGCGACTCGTCGAGTATTGACATCATGCGACCGTGTTGGAACGCGCTGACAACGCGTTGCGTAGCGAACGCCCCGGTCGTGGCTTTGCGGCATGCGTTTCTACGTCCACGGCTCCGTCGGCCTGGATTTCGAGTGCGTACGATGCTTTCCGCGGCGGTGCCGACAGCTCCGGTTTTCAATATTGCGATGTCGTGCGTTCGATTGTGCGCGGCCAGATCCGATGTCGATTTAAATGTTCTCTGAATTGACCGCACTGCCTCGACACGAATCGTCAAAGTCAATTTTCAATTGTTGACAGTGATGGATGAGTCTTGTGCGAGAATTCAGTATGCATGGCGTAAGGTTTTGACGCGATATTCTCCATACGAGACATCGGATCGTCGATTTCCGTGCAGGGACGATTCTGTTGGCGTGCGCTGATCGGCGCGTTCAGGTACAGGCACCGTGAACGGAGTGATGGACGCGCGGTTAAAAAAGGGCGGGGTCGCTGGGGATTTTCGGCGCCCCATGACATTCGACTGACGAACGGGGCGATAAATGTCTGGCGTGCTGGACGAGCTTCTGCGAGGCTACAGCGACCTGCGCCGCTATCTTTCCAGGCGGCTGAGCAGCGACGACGCTGCCGATCTTGCGCAGGCTTCGTTCGAGGTGGCGCTTCGCTATGCTCAGCAGAACGAAGTGCGGTCGCCGGCTGCGCTGATGTTCCATGTTTCGAATAACTTGCAGATCGATGCGGCGCGACGCCGCCGATTTTTCCCCCAGCAATTGTGCGAAGACGTCGGCGACGAAGGCATTGACCGGCTCGTGCGTTCCGATGTGACGCCGGAGCGCGAATGCATCGCGCGCGAGTCTCTCGATCAGGTGACGCGGGCACTGGACGGGTTGCCGCCCCGGTGCCGCGAAGCATTCGTGCTTTGCAAGTTGCATGGCCTTTCGTACGAAGAGGCAGCGCAGGAAATGGACATCAGTCCGACCGTCATCAAGAAGTACCTGGTTCAGGCAATGAAAGCGTGTCGGGACGCTGTGCTATAACTGCGCAACCGCGCGCATTGCACGGGGCCGCCGTTGACAGTCGACATGCCACTTACCCAGGCCGAGATAGACAAAGCCGATGACTTGCTCGTTTCGCTGATGTTCGGTAGCGACGCGGAGAAGTCGCGCGCGCAAATCGAGCTTGAATCGTGGGCGGGCAATATCCCGGAGCGGCGCCAGTACCTGGCTGATCATCATGCGGCGGAGCGTGTCGTCGATGCACTGAGCGACGACCTCGGCCGACGGTACAAGCGGCACGTAGGTCCCGCCGTTCACCCTCCAGCTCGTACCGAAGAGCGAATTTCCCGGCCCGTGCCGAGCGGCCGGCGTACGGGTGTTCGCGTAGCGACCTATGGCGCAGCGCTCGCATTGTTCGGCGCAATTTCGACGCTCTGGATCGTCAACCCGATCCTGACGAGCCAGCACCTGCGAACCTCGATCGGCGAGCACGTCGATGTCGCACTCGCCGACGGCAGTCACGTTACGCTCAATACCGATACGGAAGTGATCTTCGTGAACCGGCTCCGCTCGCGCGATGCGACGATTCAACGGGGCGAGGCGCTGTTCTCGGTTGCCCATAGCCTGGTGCGGTCGTTCGACGTGTCGGTGGGCACGGCCAACGTCCGGGATATCGGCACACGCTTCACGGTGCGGAAAATGACCGATGGCGTGGACGTTGCCGTGCTGGAAGGCCGGGTCGAGCTGACTGCGTCCGCAGGCGCTGCGCCGGTACCGTTGCAGGCCGGCCAGGCCGCGCGCGCCGATCGCGTGGGGAACGTCGAACTGCAGGACCAACAGCAGTTCGATGCGATGGTCGGCTGGAAGGATAACCGCCTGCAATTCAACGGGACGCCGTTGCGGGACGTCGTCCACGAAGTGCAGCGCTATCGCAAGCAGCCGATCGTGCTCGCCGATGCACGGGTGGGCGACTATCGCGTGACGGGCGGGTTTTCCAGTGCGGACCCCGACTTGCTGTTGAAGACGTTATCGAGCGTCGTGCCGGTGACCGTCGACATTCAGCCGGCGGGTACGGCCGTGATTGCGCCGCGTCGTTGATACGCTCGACGGCATGCGTCGCCTGACCGTCTGGGTGCGGACTGCCGCTATCGAAGGCGGCTGTCGGTAAAAATAATTGCAGGCTGCCGACTGGTCCCTTCCTGCGTCTCGTTCGCCTCATTGACAAAGAGGTGCGTGGCGCGTGTGTCGCGTCGATCAGGTGCAAAGGGACGAAGTGGGGCGGGCGAGCATGGGAAAAGCACGGGCGGGCAACAGGATGAAGGGGCTGGCGCGCGTCGCTGCCGCCCTGTGGACACTGTTCAGTTCGCCACTCCATGCTCAATCGGCCGTCGAGTTGCCCGCCCAGCCGCTGGGCAGTGCACTGGTACGTCTGGCGAGCGCCATGGGCGTCAACATTCTCGCGCCCGACAAGCTCGTTGCGGGCCGGCAAGCGCCGGCCGTATCGGGGCACATGTCGTTGCGCGACGCGCTCGATCGCCTGTTGGCCGGCACCGGACTGAAAGCCGTGGCACGCGGCGACAAGACTTATGTGATCGAGGCGTCGTCTTCGGCGCCGCAATCGGCGCTGCCGGAGTCGGCTGAATCCGTGTTGCCGACGATCGAGGTCAACGCGAGCGCGATTTCCGACGCGCAGGGCTTCGTGAGCGAATCGTCGAGCGCGGCGACTCGCACCGACACACCCATCGTGCTACTCCCGCAGTCGATTCAGATTCTGAACCGGAAGTTGCTCGAGAGTCAGGGTACGCAGTCGGTATCCGATGCGCTCGCTTATCTCGGCGGCGTGACGACGAGCAATTACGGCGGCGTCCAGGCCCAGGCGACCGTCCGCGGATTCAATGCGCCGGTGACGGTCAACGGTCTGCCGACGGCGCTCGGGCTGAGTTCGCAGGTCGCCGGCGCGTTGAGCATCCCGATCGACGGCATCGAGAAGGTCGAGGTGCTCAGGGGGGCGGACTCCATTCTGGCCGGCGCAATGGATCCGGGCGGGATCGTCAACGTCGTCACCAAGCAGCCGACCGAGAAGCCGGTGCGCGAGGTGGCGGTGCAGGTCGGCTCGTTCGGGGACTGGAAACAGGCGATCGACCTGGGTGGCCCGTTCGGCGGCGACAAGCGCCTGACTTATCGTTTTGTCCTGTCGGCCGAGAGAACCGGCGAGAGCACGTATGGATACGACGGTTCCAAATCCCTCTACGTCGCACCGTCGGTGAGCTGGAAATCGGCCGGCACATCGATCGTCGTCGGCTACCGTCATCAGGTGCAGGACGTGCCGCTCAATGCGACGACGCTGTTCGGCCCTGACGGGTCGCCGGCGAAAGTGTCCTTGCCGACGGCCCAGCCTGGCGGGACGCTCGTCCAGTCGGACGACGTCGACGTCGATTTCAAGCATCGATTCAACGAGATCTTCTCGATCGAAAGTCGCACCGTTTATTCGCGCTATATCGAGAAATATTCGAATACCGGATACTGGCCGGTATCTTTTGCTTCGACTCCCGACTCGGCCTACTTCAATGCACTGGCCGGCGATCATCATGTACTCAACGTATTGACCGACAACAACCTGAATGCCCGATTCTCGACCGGCCCCGTCAAGCACGTGGTACTTGCCGGGTTCCAGTATTCGGTGAGCTGGGAAAGTTCAAGTCTTCCGGCCGGTGGCGACAGTTTGCTGGCGGCGCCATTTCCGAGCCCTGTATTGCCTCCCTATAACGGGTCGTTCGTCTACAACGATCCCGGGAAAAATTACTTCAGCAACACGTATCTGCAAGATCAATTGTCCTGGGGGCGGCTGCATGTGACGGCGAGCGTTGCCTATGGGAAGTCGCAGTCGCCCGGCGCGGCATCCCAGCATGCGTGGTTGCCCAATTTCGGCGTGCTTTACGAGCTGACGGACACCTTGTCCGTCTACGCGAGCTCGATGCGCAGCTTCTATCCGCGACACGGTTATACGTTGACGACAGGTGGGACGCCGCCGCCGTATTCGGGACGTTCCGTCGAGGCAGGCGTGAAGCTGAATCTGCTCGACGATCGCCTGGCGTTGACCGCGGACGTGTTTCGAACCGAGTCGGCAACCGTCGTTCAGCCAATCCCGGGTACCGGCCTCGTCGATCTGCAAGGTGGACAGGTGACCCGCGGTGTCGAGGCCAGCGCAATCGGGCGATTGTTGCCCGGCCTCAACCTCAATGCGAGCTACGCCTACAATGCCGTGCAAAGCGGCCCGGGTCTGCCGCGTCACGCGGGTTCGTTGTGGCTGACCTACGATCTTCAGGGCGAACGGTTGAAGGGCTGGGGCGGCGGCATCGGCGTGCTGGCGCGTACCGAAACATTCGTCGGGGAAGGCAGTGGCAATCGCTTGCCGGGGCAGGCCCAAACCGACTTCGGCATCTGGTATCGGGCGAAGCACTGGTCCACCACGCTCAGCGTCAAGAACGTATTCGATCGTGTGCTCTACCAGTCTGGTGCAACCAACAATCAAGCGTTTCTGCAGCCCGGCAGGCTGGTCTATCTGACGGCACGCCGCGACATCTAGCCTCGGCGCCTTCCGTACCGGCAACCGGCCGCAACGGTATCTTGCCGCGCGGCATCGATGCCGAATACCGCCGGGAGCAGCAGTCCCGGCTCGGACCGAGGCAGACGGCAGTCATTGAAATATAAAAGCATAATCAATGTCGGAGGCCCGATAGAGATTTTTGCAAAAAATCGACTGGTCCGTTTTCCTGCGTCATTCGCCTTTGCATATAGAGACGTCGAAACGACTTCGTCTGGCAATCGACAGTTGGCTCGTCACGCCGGCTGGGCGTTCGTACGGCATCAGCGTATGGCCGATCGAGAGCGGAGCGTCCCCGTCGACGAACTCGGCAAGGCAGTGAGGTGGTGTTGGCATCGATTCGAAGCGTGAAACTCCATGGCAATCGATATGGATTCCTGATTGTATAGGCGCGGCGATGACATGTCGGTGATGCGGATCGTCATTCTGTTAAGGATTTGGTCAAGCACTGAATTCCGGAGCAGAGGCATAGGGTCGGGCGTGCGATGGATAAATTCACCAGATATATACAAAGGAAATGTGAGCTGGAGGCGCAGATCGCCAGGGACCGTGAGCTGGTCCGTGACGAAATCCTCATTGAAATCATGCTTGCGATCGAAGAATTCAACTTTGATTCGAGCGAGCTTTTTCCTGGCGGAAAGAAGCGAAAAATCAAGCCGAAATACTTTGATCCGCAAAGCGGGGCGGTGTGGAGTGGAAGAGGGCGTGAGCCGCTCTGGTTGAAAGGCAAGAATAGGCGAGATTTCGAACTCGAGTCGACGGAGTGACGCGAAACGGCGTAGCAGGAGGCGGCTGCGAATAATGCCGCCGCAGTTCCCGGTGCATCGAGACGTCGAGGTTCATACAGCTTTGGCCGTGTCCGGTAATCCTCGTAACCGGACACTTTGCGCATCATCACCCCTCATGCGCACTTTTTATTCTGAAAGACGGAGATTGGTGGCGGACGCTATTGAGGAATGAGACGTGAGTACATTTCGGGAAGTCAGAATCCAGGCGTTGCAGCAGGCGTTGATGGACGAAGCACGTGGATTTTGGATCGACAACGAAGTGGCGGAAAGCGTGATCGCCAAACTCGACAACGTGACGCTGGCTGCAAGGATATCGATTGTCAATCGGAGATCGGCATCCACGGAGAGAGATGAATTGCAGAATCGGCTTGATCTAAATGGCGACGCGTCGAACTCGTCGTCGTGACATGAAACTGATTATTTCAAGGAGGTGGACGGATTTCATTGATGGTTTTTTCTGGATGAACAAATTTGATCGACATGTGGAAGGTTGAAATGAAACTCAACAAGAAATTCACCCTGCTTGCGGCCATTTCGCTGCTCGCAAGCGCATCGACGGCTTTCGCCGCATCTTCGGGGACGCCGGTTGCATCGTCGGCAACGGGCACGCTCGCCGTGACCGGGGCGCTCGTTCCCGGCACCTGCAACGTCACGTTGCAAGGTGGCGGCAAAGCCGATTACGGCACCATCAGCAGCGCATCGCTGAATGCTTCGTCGACGACCGGTACCGCACTGCCTACCTCGGCGCCGATTCCGATGACCGTGTCCTGTTCGGCTCCCACGCAGATCGCCTTTCGGATTCTGGACAATCGCGCTGCCAGCCTGACAAGCATCAAGTCCGGCAGCAATGTGACGTTGCAACTGAACAGCGGCACCGTTGCGAAATGCGCGTCCTCGTGCCCGGGCTATCTGGCCTACGGTCTCGGTACGGTCAGCAGCACGAACAACACTGCCGTGGGCGTTTATTCGATCACCGCGGACACGTTTGCGGTCGATGGAACCGCGGGTGCGGCTGCCGCGACCTACGGCGCGGACAGCAAGGGCAGCTTCGGTCCTTACTCGCACGCGACCGCAGTTCAGGCGTATTCGCAACCGAGCGGGTACTGGACCTGGGTTTCGAGCGTCACCGCCACCGCACCGGTAATGGGTCAGGTGTTTACGACGAATCTGTATGTCACACCGACGATCAACAACACCAGCGCGCTTCCGTTGAACACGAATATCAAGCTCGACGGCAACGCGACCGTCACGATTTTCTATATCTGATGTTCGAGCGTGACACATTAGCTTGAGGACGACATGAAAAAACGAATCATCGAAGCGGCGCTTGCTGGCGCCGCACTGAGTCTGGCCGGCGCATCGTTTGCTGGCCCGCCCGTTCCCGGCCCGACCGCGACGCTGACGGTGACGGGCACGATCACGCCGCCGTCGTGCACGCTGTCGCTCGGCGCAAACGGTAATGCAGCATTCGGCACGACGCCGCTGAGCAGCATTTCCAACAATGCGACCGGCACCGTGCTGACGAATCCGCAGACGGTCCCGCTGACGATCACCTGCACCGGCAATACGCAGGTGGCATTCGGCGTCAAGGACAACCGCGCAGCCAGCGTGGTGAGCGGGCTGACGGCCAACTGGGCGTCGGGTATCGCAGCAGGGACGACGAGCGCGACGAATGCGTTCGGCCTCGGCCAGTCGAGCTCGAAGAACATCGGCGCTTACACGCTGACGGCCAACACGTTCGCGGTGGGTGGTACGGCCAAGACCCCGGCCACGATCACGTTGACGAACGAGACGCTGGCGCCGGCGGCGTCGACGTCGGCAGGCCTGGTCGTGAACCCGAGCGACGCCACCAACCTGATCACGTGGGCGGACAGCTCGTCGTCGACGGCCGCATCGACCGGCCAGACCTTCACAGCCAACATTGTCGTGACGCCGACGGTGAATCAGTCGAGCGCACTGCCGACGAGCGGCAACATCACGTTCGACGGCAACGCGACGTTCACGGTGTATTACCTGTAAGGGCCTCGAGGCGCCGTCTCGCCGGCGCCTCGTCTTCAAGACGTTTTCTCTCGTGCTTATCATGAAAAACAGGATTGCTAATAAATATGGCGTGCCGATTATCGCCAGCCTCGCGCTGTTAAGCACGACAAGCCATGCAGACAACCTCAAGCTCGAGTCCTCGGTGGTACTGGTCGATGCAGGAAAGGGGGAGGCGTCGCTTGGCGTACTCAACAACGACAAAGGCCCGTTGCTGATGGTGACGCGCCTGGAGAAGATCCCGGAAGAGCCGGTGCAGCGTCTGACCGTCACCCCGCCGGTCGCACGGGTCGAGCCGGGCGATACGCAGGTCGTACGATTCTTCCTGGTCAGCAAGGACGACATCAAGGTCGAGCATCTGGAGCGCGTCAGTTTCGAAGGCGTCCCGCCGAAAGACGACAACTCCGTTCACATCTCGATCAGGCAGAACATTCCCGTAATCATCCGGCCGAAGAACCTGGCCCGGAACGACGAGCCATGGAAGCTGCTGACATGGGCCCGCAACGCGTCCGGATTCTCGGTGAAGAATCCCGGCCCGTACGTCGTGCGCATGGCGCAAGCGGCGACGCTTCTGCCAAGCAAGACCGCGGTTGCATTGCCCCGGACCTACATCCTGCCGGGAGAGACGCTCGATATCAAGACGAAAGCCCCGAGCGCGTCGGATACGGACATCGAAATCAGTCCGGCTTCGCTGTACGGCTACATCGTCGGCAAGTATCCCGCGAAGATCGGCTCGTCCACCGCTGACGCGGCAACCGCGTCGACCGGCGCGGCCTCCGCCATGGCCACGAGCACTCCTCAATAACAAATCGGCGGCCCATCACCTACATGCAATACCCAGAATGCTTCCCGACGCGGACGCTGACGCACTGCATCCTGCTTGGTCTCGGCGCCGTATCGGCAGCGCATGCGGCCGACACGAAATTCGACGTGGAGACGCTCAAGTCGATGGGTATCTCGCCGGCGGTGGCGGATTACTACAGCGCCGAGCCGCGGTTTCCGTCCGGCGCGAACTCGGTGACGCTGATCGTCAACGGGACGCGGATGGCGACGACAACGGTGCAGTTCGATCGGAACGGCGCACCGTGCCTGACGCACGACGTGCTCGATCGCGCCAACGTCGAATGGCCGGGGCGCGAAGCGGCGACGGCCTGCGTTAACCTCAAATCGGTTTATCCGGATGCGGTCACGACGCCGAAGCCGTCGCAGAACACGCTCGAATTGCTCGTGCCGCCGGAAGCGGTGCGCTCGCGGGATCCCGCGCCCGTCTACGGGCAAGGCGGCCGGGGTGCGATGCTGAACTACAACCTGTTCACGGTTCGCACGCAGGCGCCCGGCTCGCATAGCAACACGTATTACGCAGACACGACGTTCGGCTTCAACGCGGGCGACTGGCTGTTTCGAAGCCACGAAATCTACTCCGGGCAGGACGGCAAAAGTCAGTTCCAGCATCAGGAAGCCTATATCCAGCGCACGTTCACGCAATACAAGTCGACGTTTCAGGCAGGCCAACTGAGTCTGCGCAGCAATCTGTTTTCCGCGCCGCTGTTTACCGGTGTGCAGATTTTCCCGGAAATGCAGCTCGGCGAAGACAGCAGCACGAGCGTCTCGGGAATCGCGCAGACACCTTCCCGAGTCGAAGTGCGGCAAGCCGGCGTGCTGATCTATTCGACGCTGGTTCCGTCCGGGCCGTTTACGCTGAACCGGCTGCCGCTGATCAACGGCAGTTCGGACCTGCAGGTCACCGTGATCGAGGCCAACGGCTCTCGGCACGGGTTCATGGTGCCTGCCGCGTCGTTCGCCAACAATTTCGTCTCGCCGGAGAAGGGCGTGTCGTTCGCGATGGGCAAGCCGCGAACGATCGGCGGCGACGTCTCGTATCTGCGGAGCAACTGGTTCGTGACCGCGACGGACGTGATGCCGCTGCCGCACCTCCACGCGAACCTGACCACGGGTCTGCTGGTGGGGCAAGACTATCGGTCGATCGGGCTGGCGGTGGACGGTTCGCCGACGCGGCGCGTTCGCGCGTATGTGCGCTCGGTATTCGCAGACGACGCGCGCATCGACCACAAGGGCTTCAAGGGACAGTCGGGGATCAGTGCGATCCTGACCGAAGCGATGGCGCTCAGCGCATCGGTGACGCATCAGACTCGCGGTTACCGCGAGCTGGCCGACTCGCCGAGCTATCTCGACCTGTACTACGCGAACACGAAAGACACGTTCAATACCACGGTGTCCTATTCGACACGGAATTTCGGTGGCTTCAGTGCCGGCTACACGCGCATTGCCAGTTTCGACGGTTCGAACAGCAACCGCGCGCTGCTGAGCTGGAACAAGAATTTCAAGAAGGTATCGGTGTCGGTGAGCGCGGATATCGGTTCCGGGCGCGGCATGTCGAACCTGTACTACGCGAACATCAGCTTCCCGATCGGCGACAACGCCGGATACGTGTCGGCCAACGTATTCCGCACCGGCGACCAGACCCAGGCTGGCGTCACCTACGACCAGCAGGTCAACGACTACTTCGGCTACAACGTGGCCGCGGCGACGCAGGCGCCCGGCGGGCATCAGAACTACAGCGCAAGCGTTCGCGTGCTGCCCAAGTACACGCAGTTCGGCGCAACGGCCACCGCGACGAGCGACAGCGCGCAGTCCTATTCGGCAAGCCTGACCGGCGGCGTTGCGTTCGATGGCATGCATCCGCTGTTCTCGCCGTATGCGATCGGCGATACCTATGCGGTCATGCAGGCGGGCGACCTGTCGGGTGCGCGCATCGTCACGCCGGCGGGCCCGGTATGGACGGACTATTCGGGCCGCGCCGTCGCGCCCAACCTGACGCCGTATCGCAACAGCCGTCTCGAGCTTGGCGTCGACGGGCTGCCGCGAAACGTGGAGGTGAAGGATGCCGTCAACGTGCTCGACGCGGGGCGCGGTTCGGTCGGCCGTGTGGCGTTCAAGGCGGTACGCATCCGTCGCCTTCTGCTGACGGTGCACGATGCCCAAGGCAAGTCGCTCGAAGGGGCGAGCGTGCTGGCGCCGGACGGCCGGTTCCTGACGATCGTCGGCCCCGAAAGCAAATTGTTCGTCGACGCCGAGCAGTTCGCAAACGGCGCGCTTCAGCTCAAGCCCGAGGCCGGGCCGGCGTGCTTCATTCACTTCAAGCCGAATGCGCATCCGGATGACAACGCGATCTACGAGACCGCGTCGACCGTGTGCGCGGGGAACTGATTCATGTCGAATCTATCGAGTACGAGTCGAACGCTGGTCGCGACAGTCATCGCGTGTTGCATGACGCCGGCGCACGCCGGTTTGCCGTTGCCGGGCCAGCCGTTCAATCAGGGTATGCCCGTCGCGCCGGGTCAGGCTCTCTCGCCAGGCCAGGTTGTAGCGCCGGGCAGGAATATCACGTCATTCAACAAGGGGCCGTTCGGGCGTATCGGGCAAGCGATCGGCACGCCGGGGAACGCATCGTCCGAATGTGTGCTGACGCTGAGCAGCGCGAAGATCGATTTCGGGCGCTACAACAGCGGAGCGGCGGCAAATGCGGCACCCGGCACGCAGATCCCGATCGGCACCCGGGGGACGAATCTGCAGGTTGCCTGCCCGCAGCCCGGGTATGTCGCGATCACGTTGCATGGGCAGACGCGTCCGGACGGGGCTCGATATGCGTTCGGGCAGTCGGGTGACGTGACCGTTACCGCACGTTCGGCACAAGCCGACGGGCGGACGATTCGCGTCGGGCTGGTCGACACGCCCGGACAGGTTCCGCAGATCTGGCAGGACGAAGTGAAGTGGCTGCCGGGGAAGACGCTGGTGCTGGGCGAGCCGAACGTTACGCCGTTCAGCCAGGCGAGCGTTCAGCTGACCGTCGAAGCGAATCTCGACTCGACCAAGGCGCATCCGACCGGTGCGTTGTTGCTGACGAATTCGCTTCAGTTCAGTCTGTTCCGCTGGGAAAAGTAGCGACGCGACGGCGACGCAGGTTTCGACGGACGGCAACGGATGCATCGAGCGTATTGGAAGAACGGGTATGAAGCCATGTGTCGATGCCTGTCAGCCGTACTGGAACGGCGTCCCCGAGGTAATGATCGATCGGAATCGAGGAGAAAATCGGTGACCAATACGCAGCATTATTCGGCGGCGATCATGTCGGACGGACAACGCATTCTCGACGTCATCGAGCCGGGCCGAGCCTACGAGCCGGCCAGATTGGCCAGTCAACTCGGCTTGAGAACCTCGGCGGTTCGGGCGTGGCTGGAACACTGGGTCGCTGCCGGCAAGCTTGAACAAGGCATGTTTCAGAACGCCGACGGCGGCCGCAGGGTGTGTTTCTTTCTTCCTTCGGGCAACACGCCGTTGTGCGCTCACGACGAAGCCCGGCGTGTGGTCGAGGTGCGTGCGCATGACGTACTCGAGGCGATGAAACCGGGTGTCGGCCATCGTGTCCGGGAAATCGCGACGCGGCACGTGCTGCCGCTACACCGGGCGACGGCGCTGCTCTCCCTGTTGCTCCGGGATGGGCGGGTGATCAGGAAAACGGGGGGCGGAACTCACCGCCGGTACGACCTGTACTACGTCGCGGGCACCGAGCCCGATTCCGTCACGCGGGTCGCGGCAACGCCTGCACCGGCACATACGCACGCGACGGCACCGTTGTCCAGTCAACCTGCGTACGACGCCGAATATGCCCGCGCGCTGCGATCGCTGCGCGACATCTGCACGGCGAACCGTGGTCGATCGTAGCCGGTTCGTCGAGAGACGAATGTAATCGTTCATGTGAGCACGCGTGTCGCGAGGAAACGAATGAGCCGAATTCAACAGCGCCACGGAAGACGTATGGGCGAGCATCTGTTCAATCGCTGGATCGCTGCGGGGCTCTTCAACGGCGATATCGAGAAAGCGGGTGGAAGTACGGTCAACGAACGAAGCCTGATGTGCGACATGCTGGCCAGCCGGCTGGCCGTCGCGTTTCTCAAGAGCGAGGTCACCTGTGACGCCGGGCTTCGTGCGATGGGAAATCTGATCGTCGTTTCGAATACGCACTTGTCTCCATTTTGCTGGGCGGTTTTCGACGCATTTGCGGCCGGGATTTATGGTGCAGATGAAATCTCGATATATCTTGATCCGGTTCTGACGTTCACGGTCTCGCAGATAAAACAGGCACTTGCGCGCCACGAGAATGGGCGCGAAGCCGGTGCGCAGGCTTCCGGTTAGCTGGCGGGCCAGAGCGAATTCCGCCGGGAGAGGCATTTTCTGGTGTTGGCGGTCGTTGATGTGTTTCGCAATGCTTATTTTGTAGTTACGTGTTTGATGTTCGTTGTTTTTTTAAACATGAAGATCAGGATGGCTATGAAAAAATATGCGCAAATCAAATCGCGATCGGATGATTTAATGTCGAACGGTCGCGCGTGGCGTTTGCCGGCCGCGCTCGTGTTGAGCGCTGTGCTGTCGAGCGCATGCGGCGGCGACGACGGTCCGTCGGCCTCGTCGGCCGTGCCGGTCGAAACGCCGACCGGCACGCCTACGCTCGCGGCCGACAAGCCGTACTTCGATCCGATCGCCTACGGCAACCGAGCCGACGATTCGATCGACGATACCAACGAAGACGGCGCGATAACCCATCACGTCGTGACACTCAACGGGACGCCAATCCAATACACTGCGACGGCGGGCCATCTCGTGACGACCGATCCCGATAGCTCGCAGCCAAACGCGAAAATCTTCTACGTCGCATACACCGCCGATGGCAACGATGTGAACACGCGTCCGGTCACGTTCTTCTACAACGGCGGGCCGGGTTCCGCTGCGGTCTGGCTGTTGCTCGGCTCATATGCGCCGAAGCGAATCAAGACCTCGATGCCCGACTACACGCCGCCGGCGCCATACACGATCGAGACAAATCCCGACAGCCTGCTCGACAAGACCGATCTCGTGTTCATCAATCCGGTGGGGACCGGTTATTCGACGGCGATCGCACCGGCGAAGAACAGGAACTTCTGGGGTGTCGACCAGGATGCGTCTTCGCTGAAGCAGTTCATCAAGCGCTACCTGACCGCGAACCAGCGCTGGAACTCGCCGAAATTTCTTTACGGCGAGTCGTACGGTACACCGCGTACCGCCGTGCTTGCGAATGCACTGCATAGCGACGGCGTCGATCTGAACGGGATCGTGCTGCAATCGTCGATTCTCGATTTCCGCCATGGCGACGATCCGGTTGGCCTGCTACCGACTTACGTCGCCGATGCGTGGTATCACAAGAAGTTCACCGCGCCGACCCAGGCGACGACGCTTGCCGGTGTGATGTCGGAGGCCGCGCAGTTCGCGTCGGGTGACTTCGCGACGCTGGCGAAAGACGCGATCGCCGCGAATGCGGCGGTGACGGCAACACGCTACGACCCGATCCTGTCTGCCGGTGTCGATGCGGCTTTCGCGGCGGCAGGCAGCCCGTCGTCGATGAAATGGACGGACATCATCGCGTACTTCGAGACGCAACCCAACGCAAGCGTGCTGCTACAGAAAACGCTGGCGTATTTCGATGCTGCCGACGCGGCGTCCAGTCTCCCGGCGCCGAGCGATGCGGCCGTGCAACGCGTTGCGCAGTACATCGGCATCGACGAGACGCTGGTGCGGAAGGCAAAACTGCTCGTCGATACCGACACGTTCCAGCGCAACCTCGTGCCGGGACGCAGCGTCGGCGCATATGATGGCCGCGTGACGACGACCAACCTGGGGGTGGCGGCCGACGTGAGCCTGATCAACAACGACGCATTCGATCGCGCAACGAACGGCGTATACATCGCTGCCTGGAACGTCTATTTGAATCAGGAGCTGAAATACACGTCGAACTCCGCGTTCACCGGTATCACCAACGTGTCGTGGGACTGGACGCACAAGGACCCGACCGGCAAGACGTCGCACGGCCGCGGCAATCTGAACACGGTCACCGATCTGGCCGCGATCATGGGGATCAATCCGGACCTGAAGGTGTTCCAGGCGAGCGGCTATTTCGATGACGTGACGCCGTGGTACCAGACCCGGATCGACTTGCAGAACATGCAGATCGACCCTGCACTGCGCAAGAATCTGCAGATCAACGAATATCCGTCCGGGCACATGATTTATCTCGATCCCGAATCGCGCACCGCGTTGCGCGGCGACCTGCTGAAGTTCTTCCAGGCGGTTGGTTCTGATCGGGCGGCGATGACGCGGATCCTGCGGTTGCAGAAGGCAGGCCGCGGGACCTGACGCGCGTCGGAACGGACGGCGGCACGACGACGCCTCTGGTTCGATCGCGGACCGGCAAACTGCGCAGCCCCTTCGAGACGCGCCCGGATCGTTGCGTCGGCTAGTCCCGCGACGCGTCGTCACGAACGGATCGCCGGGAAACCGAGATGAAACCGCGATGAAACCGCGATGAAACCGCGGCGATTCGTGCAAGGA
Organism: Burkholderia sp. MSMB1072; assembly: GCF_001524725.1. Lineage (NCBI taxonomy): Bacteria > Pseudomonadati > Pseudomonadota > Betaproteobacteria > Burkholderiales > Burkholderiaceae > Burkholderia > Burkholderia sp. MSMB1072. The sequence continues at coordinate 231,339 of NZ_LOYC01000057.1, read as the reverse complement.
ACGCGTCGACTATCTGGCGTGATCGACGCGTCGTAAGCGGCGCTTGCGGTCCGTTCGGCCGGTATCGTATTGGCGATACGGCAGAGCCGCGGCCGGGTTCCTCGGTGCCCGGCGACGCACGCGGAAAGCTAGACTCGCGTGCTGTTCGCCATCTGCACCGCAGGCCGCGACGCGATGCGCTTGATGAAGCGATCGAGCGGCGTCGCATAGGCTCGCGCGATGACTGCACTGAGTCCTGCTGAAAGCACGAGATACGCGACGAGCAGCGCCAGCTTGCCGTCGCCATGCGTGGCAGACGGCGCCCAGAACGTGCGCAGCGTGCCGAGCACGATCAGATGGAACAGGTACAGCTCGTAGCTGAGCCGGCCGCTCCAGCGCAGCGGCGCGAGCATATGGCCGTGAGCGGGCGTGCGTTGCGCATGTGCGCCGATCAGCAACACGGCCGTGCCGAGTGCCATCGCGGACACGCCGAACACATGGCTTTCGGCGATCGGCCACGCGAGATAGAGCGCCGTCATCGCCGTTGCCGTGAGCCATTGCATGGGCGCGGCCGCGAGCACCTGCCAGCGCGCGCGTTCGGCCAGCAGCGCGGTGCAGCAGCCGATTGCGATGCCGTCGAAGCAGGCGAAGTACGCGTACAGGAAGCCGCCTTCGTCGCCCGGATGCGTGTAGCGGTACACGGGGCCGATCGCGGCAACCAGCAGCCAGAACGCGAACAGCAACGTGTCGCGGCGCAGTGCGATGCACAGCAACGGGAACGACAGGTAGAACACTTCTTCGACCGACAGCGACCACAGTACGCCGAGCGCGTAGTTGACCCATCCATACGCGCCGATCAGCACGTTCATCCAGAACGTGAGCGACGCCAGGTTCACGAGCCAGTACGACACGGCGACGCCCCGCGGCGCATGGTTCGCGAAGATCGGCACGCCGGCCGCGGCCAGTCCGTTGACGAGCGCGAGCAGCAGAAGCAGGCACGGGACGATGCGCGCGATGCGCGACACGTAGAACGCGCGCACGTCGAGCGTGCCGAGGCTGCCCCAGCGGTGGCGCGCGTTCGACGTGATCAAGTAGCCCGAGATCGCGAAGAACATCGTCACGCCGTAATTGCCGTTGCGCACGATCGCATGGGCCGTGTCCCAGCCGAGCACGCGTGCGAGCGTGGTGTTGCGCAGCGGATACGCGATGTTGAAGTGATGCAGCAGGACGAGCAGGATCGATACGCCGCGCAGCAGGTCGATGCGGGCGTTGCGCGGGGCGGCGCTCATTGTGGCCGGGCCAGTTCGGCGAGCGCCGGCAGTGTCGCGAGAAACGTGTCGCGCGAGCGCAGGCCGGCATTCGGCGTGAGCGCCTGCTCATCCTGGATCAGGTTCGCGAACACCAGCGTGCGCGACCCCTTCGTCGCCCAGCCGACGAACCAGCCGTACGCGTGCGCGGCGTCGTACTCGAGGCCCGGCGATCCGGTGCCCGTCTTGCCGTGCACGGTCCAGCCGCCCGGCTGCACGTCGAGCAGCGTGATGCGTTCGGTCATGTCGTACGCGTGCGCGCTGACGGGCAGCGTGCGGCGGACGATCTTGCGCATGAACGCGATCTGTTCGAGCGGCGAGATCCGCAGCGACGAGTTGACCCACGCGCCCATCACGCCGGGAAGTTCGCCCTGCTTGCTGGTGACGTCGGCATTGCCGTAGCCGAACGCGCTCGTGTACTGCTGGAAGCGTGCCTGCCCGAGCGCCTGCGTGACCTGCTCCGAATACCAGAAGATCGACAGCTTCATCCAGCGCGCCGGATCGGTCGGCCCGCGCCACGGCGCACCGCCCCAGTCGGGGTAGCCGGCGTGGAAGTCGAGCGTGGGCGTGTGCTCGTCCTTCAGCACGCCGGCGTCGAAGCCCATCAGGCCGATTGCGACCTTGAACGTCGATGCGGGCGTCACGCGGGTCGTGCAATCGCCCTGCTGCACGAGCACGTTGCCGGTGGCGGCATCGGCGACGACGGTGCAAACGGGATGGGCGCGAGAGGACGCGGCGGCCACGAGGCCGGCGAAGGCGAACAGCGCATGACGCCAATGCTTCAAGTGCAGCTCCTTGGAAAGCGTGCGGAAGGGGTACGGGGCGGTCGGGAAGCGGAAGGCCGTGCCGAATCGAAGCGACGGTCGGCATTCGATGACGAGGTCGATCGCCGCCGTCGGGGTGGCTCACAGTGTATCGGGGGATCGCCGGCTGTCGACCTGTCATGGTTGACGGGGCACGCGTGCGACCTTCACCAGTTCCGGCGGTTCATGTCGTTCGCGCACCCGTTGCCGCGACGATGAAAAAGCCCGCCGGCAGACCTGTGCCTGCGGGCGGGCGAAGACACCTCGCGCCGACCGGCGGGGGTATCGCGTGAAGAACGGAGAACGGGCTTGCGTCAGAACTTGTGGCGCAGCGCGAGCCGTACGGCCACCTGGTTCGACGTCGACGACGGCGCGTCCGTGCCGGGGATGAATGCGTTGTCGAGGATCGAGTTCGTCCGGTCGCCGGCGATGTGCTGGTACGCGGCCTGCACGTACACGTCGGTGCGCTTCGACAGGTTGTAGTCGGCCATCAGTCCGACCGAATGGATCTTCGGCTTCGCGTCGCCGCTCGATGCGTCGTACTTCTCGAGCGACAGCACGTACTGCGCGCCGACCATGAACGCCGGTGTGATCTGGTACGAACCGTTTACCTCGAAGTTCTGGTACTTGATCGCGCTGACCGTCGCCCCCGGCGCGATGATCGCGCCCGGCGTGCCCAGGTAGCCGTTACCGGTTGGGTTCTTGTAGTTCGAGTTCGTGTACGCGAAGCCGACCGTCGCTGGCCCGAACGTGTAGTTGATGCCCGCGCCGAACACGCGCATGCGCTCGGCGATGTAGCTCGCGTCGTTCGCGGTGATCGCGCCGGCCGAGCCGTTGCCCGGATGATTCGCCTGCAGGTACGCGGCGCCGATCAGCAGCCCGCTGTTCTGGTACTGCGCGCCGAAGCTGTACGCGCGGTTGTCGGAGAAACCGGTGCTGTTGCTGAAGCTGTATGCGCCGCCGAACTGGAAGCCACCGAAACTCGGGCTCGCGTATTTCACCGTGTTGTCGAGGCGGAACGAGTTGTCGGTGTTGTCGTTGTCGAACGGGTGCGCGAGCAGGTAGCCGCCCCAGTTGCCGTTGGCGGTGGTCGGCGCGAGATAGTCGACGACGGAGTCGTACTGGCGGCCGAACGTCAGCGTGCCGTACTGCGCCTGGCTCAGGCCGACGTACGCCTGGCGGCCGAACATGCGGCCGCCCTGGCCGAGCCGGCCGCTGTTCACGTCGAAGCCGTTTTCGAGCTGGAAGATCGCCTTCATGCCGCCGCCGAGATCCTCGCTGCCCTTCAGGCCCCAGCGGCTGCCCTGCGCGTAGCCGCTGGCCATTTCGTAGACGTGGCCGGTGCCGACGTTGTTCGTGTAGTTCAGGCCTTCGTCGATCACGCCGTACAGCGTGACGCTGCTTTGCGCGAACGCGGGCACGGCGAAGGTGGCCGTTACGGCGAGCGCCGTCAGGGTCTTTTTCATTGATGAGATCTCCGGGATATCCAGCTTGTATCGGTTGTCGTGAGCGCGTCCGGCAAGGCGCGCCCCGTCATCCGGGGCGATCCGGCGCAGCGCGTGCGGCGCCGGATCGCGCAACGCGCGGCGGCGCGGCACCCGGCAACGTCGGGTCGTGTCTCCTCCGATGACACCGCGCATTCTTCCGAAGCCGAAACGGAATCGAAAGCGAGTAATTTCGATGGATGGGATCGGGTTCGCCAATGGGGGCGCGACGGGCGGTCTCGACCGTGGAAACGGGCGGCGCGGCGTCACGATTCGATGTCGGCCGGGCAACGGCGAGCGGCGCGCAATGCCGCCCGAGCCGGGCCGTGGCCGCACCACTGGAAAACGTTCGGGAGGCCCGCCGCACGGGCTTCGCAGCGCGTCGGGCGATCGATTGGCGCTGCCGATTGCAATGATCGGAATTACTCGTTTCCCTAAACAAATTGGCGGCTCAAACATGCAGGCTGACCGGGCGTGGATGCGTTCGCGATGCGCCGGTCGCCGCGCCTGCCGCGACGCACAAACAATCAGATCAGATTTGGAGACGACCCACCATGCAGATTCGACGACTGAAAACGGCCCTTCTCGCCGCCGCGGCGATCCTGTCCGCGCCCGCGGCCCATGCGGCCGGCGGCGCGTGCACCGACGGCAAGACGGTCCATTTCGCGGGCATCACGTGGGAGAGCGGATCGTTCGCGACCGAGGTGCTGCGGCAGATCATGGAGAAGGGATACGGCTGCAAGACGGACGTCGTGCCGGGCAGCACGGCCGCCACCGAAACGGCGCTCGCACGCAACGACCTGCAGATCTGGGCCGAGCAGTGGACGGGCCGCAGCGAAATCACCGCGAAGGCGGTCGCGTCGGGCGCCGTGAAGCTGATCGGCGACACGCTGCCGGGCGGCACGACGGAAGGCTGGTTCGTGCCCGACTACGTGGTGAAGGGCGATCCGGCGCGCCACATCAAGCCGGTTGCGCCGGGGCTCGTGTCGGTCGACGATCTGCCGAAGTACAAGCAGGTATTCGCCGACGAGGAGGAGCCGGACAAGGGCCGCTTCCTGAATTGCCCGACCGGCTGGGATTGCGAGCGCGTGAACACGCGCCTGCTGCGCGTGCTGAAGCTCGACCAGTCCTATACGAACTTCCATCCGGGCACGGGTGCGGCGCTGGATGCGGCGATCGCGTCCGCGTACCAGCGCGGCGCGCCGATCGTGTTCTATTACTGGGGCCCGGCCGCGCTGATGGCGAAGTACAAGTTCACCGCGCTGAAGATGCCGGCCTATAACGAAGCATGCTGGAAGACGTTGCGCGACGAGAGCAGCACGCACCAGTGCGCGTCGTCGTACATGGTGTCGCGGCTGACGGTCGGCGTGTCGAAGCCGTTCGCCGATGCGAACCCCGATCTCGTCGGCGTATTCGGCAAGGTGCGTTTTCCGATGGACTTCCTGAACCAGACGATCCTCGAGATGACGACGAAGAAGATCGACGGCGCGGCGATGGCCACGCAGTTCCTGAAGACCCGCCCGGACATGTGGAAGCAGTGGGTGCCGGCCGACGTCGCGCAGAAGATCGCCGGCAGCCAGAAGGGCGCGTAACCTGCGCGCGGCGGCGGGCTCGCGCCTGCCGCCGCCGTCACGCGCCTTCGCGGCGCGACGGAGAATCAACATGGACGGTTTCTTTCTGCACCTGTCGATCGCCGACTGGGTCAACAGCGCGCTCGAGACGTTCGTCGCGCAATACGGCGACGGCTTCCATCGTTTCAGCGCGCTGGTCCTGCGCTACCTGCTCGTGCCGCTCGAAGGCGCGTTGCGCGCGGCGCCGCCGTGGCTCGTGCTGCTGGTCGTCGGCGCGATCGCGTGGAACGCCACGCGCCGCATCGGGCTCGGCGCACTTTTCATGCTGCTGCTCTATGCGATCGGCTGCTTCGGCCTGTGGGACAAGCTGATGCAGACGCTCGCGCTGATGCTCGTCGCGACGGTGCTGTCGGTTGCGGTCGGCGTGCCGGTCGGCATCGTCGCGTCGCGCAGCGCGTGGCTGCGCCGGATGCTGCTGCCGGTGCTCGACGTGATGCAGACGCTGCCGAGCTTCGTGTACTTGATTCCGGTGCTGATGCTGTTCGGTCTCGGCAAGGTGCCCGCGATCCTCGCGACGATCATCTACGCGCTGCCGCCGCTGATTCGCCTGACCGATCTCGGCATCCGCCAAGTCGATTCGGACGTGACGGAAGCCGCGCGCGCGTTCGGCACCACGCGCTGGCAACTGCTCGTGAACGTGCAGTTGCCGCTGGCGCGGCCGAGCATCATGGCCGGCATCAACCAGACGACGATGATGGCGCTGTCGATGGTCGTGATCGCATCGATGATCGGCTCGCGCGGGCTCGGCGAGGACGTGCTCGCCGGCATCCAGACGCTCGACGTCGGCAAGGGCACGCAAGCCGGCCTCGCGATCGTGATTCTCGCGATCGTGATCGACCGGATCAGCCAGGGCTTCGGCCAGGAGCGGCGCGCCCGGCGGCGGCTCGCGCAGCAGCGCCGGCAGCGGGGCGCGTCGCGCGTGCCGTACCGGCTGCCGGGCAAGGCGCCGGCCGCCGGCGTCGATTCGAATCAGGCGGCGCAATCGTCGCGCGCATAGGAACGGAGGCGAACATGGCGACCATCGACGTCAAACACGTGTACAAGCTGTTCGGGCCGCCGGCCGCGCACGCGCGCGTGCTCGACCTGCTGCGCGCCGGCAAGCGCAAGGCCGAGGTGCTGGCCGAAACGGGCTGCAACGTCGGGCTCAACGACGTGAGCCTCGGTATCGAGTCGGGCGAGATCTTCGTGATCATGGGGTTGTCGGGTTCCGGGAAGTCGACGCTCGTGCGGCACTTCAACCGGCTGATCGAGCCGACCGCAGGCGAGATCGTGATCGACGGCCGCGACGTGATCAAGCTCGACGCGCACGGGCTGCGCGAGTTGCGCCGCTACAAGGTCAGCATGGTGTTCCAGAATTTCGGGCTGCTGCCGCACCAGACGGTGCTCGACAACGCCGCGTATGCGTTGCGCACGCGCGGCGAGAAGCGGCACGACGCGGCCGACGCGGCGCGCAACTGGCTGACGAAGGTCGGGCTCGACGGCTACGGCGACCATTATCCGGACGAGCTGTCGGGCGGAATGCGCCAGCGCGTCGGGCTGGCGCGCGCGCTGGCGGCCGACACCGACGTGCTGCTGATGGACGAGGCGTTTTCCGCGCTCGATCCGCTGATCCGCACCGAGATGCAGGATCAGTTGCTCGAACTGCAGGCGACGCTCGCGAAGACCATCGTGTTCATCACGCACGATCTCGACGAGGCGTTGCGCATCGGCGACCGGATCGCGATCCTGCGCGACGGCACGCTCGTGCAGGTCGGGACGCCGGACGACATCCTGTCGCGGCCGGCGGACGACTATGTGAGACGGTTCGTGGAGAAGCGCACGAGCGTGGCTTGAGCGGCCGGATGGCTGCGTGAATGAAATACGGCGCATCGCGACGAGCGGTGCGCCGTTTTTTACAGGGTTCCGCCGACGGGATCCGTGCGACGAGCGGGCGTTTCCGGTCAGTTGCCGATGCAGTGGACTCGTCGGCAGTTGTCTTCATGCCACGCCCGCCTATTTGGTGCCGAGTACACAGGCAAGCGGATGCGACGCCGTGCCGTTGCGCTGCACGGCGACCGACACGAAGCCCGCGTCGCTCATCAGCCGCGCGAGCTTGTCGGGCCGATGGGCATCGTAGGGTGCGCGGTCGATGTCGCGGACGGTGATCGCGACGATTCCGCCGCGCCGGACGACGCGCCGCAATTCGCGCAGGCCGTGTGCGGGCGCGGGCCAGAAGTAGATGCAGTTGATCGAGAACGCCTTGTCGAACGCGTCGTCCGGGAATGGCAGCGCGTCGACGGAGCCGAGCGCGAGGTTCACGCGCCCTTGTTCGATGGGTACGCGGTTCAAGCGTTTCGCGGCGGCCAGCATGGTCAGTGAGTGATCGACGCCGGCAACGTGGCAGGACGGCGCCGCTTCGGTCGCGAGCCGGATCGCGTCGCCGGGGCCGAACCCGACTTCGAGTACCCGGTCGCTGTCGCCGATTGCCAGCAACGACAGGGTCCACACGTTGTCCAGCCGGTTGTGCCGGCGCATGATGCGGCCGGCGATGCGCCCGGCGAGGCCGCGCGGCCGTCCGGGTTGCCCGAGATGAGTCGCCATGATGTGCTCTCCTTTCCGGCCCGGGCGAGCAAGCGGCGTGCCGCCGGCAGGGCCGCCGCGGCGGCCGGGGAGAGCAGGGGACCGCGCGGGCCCCGTTCGCGGGATCAGGGCGCGACGGTTTCCCGTTCGCCTTCGCGCGCGCCGGCCGTCTCGCCGCGCCGCGCGTCGGCCAGAATCAGGTCGGCCCCTTTCTCCGCGACCATCATCGTCGGCGCGTTGATGTTGCCCGACGTGATGTTCGGAAACACCGACGCATCGACGATCCGCAGCGCCTGCAGCCCGTGCACGCGCAGCGACGCATCGACGACGGATGTCGCCGCATCGGGACCCATCGCGCACGAGCCGCACAGGTGGTAGATCGAACCCGACTGCTCGCGGAAGTATTGCAGCATCGCTTCATCGGAATCGACTTGCGGGCCCGGCGAGATTTCCTCGACGGTCATCGATTTCAACGCCGGCGCGCGCATCAGCGCACGGATCAGCTTGCTGCCCTGCACGGCTTCGTCGAGATCCTTCTGCGTGGTCAGCGCGTTGATGTGGATCCTCGCGGCATCCTCCGCGCGGTTCGACGCGATCTCGATCGTGCCGCGGCTCGTCGGCCGGCACGGGTTGAACGCGATCAGGAAGCCCGAATACGGCTCGGGCTTGATGCTCGCGCGCTCGCTCTTCGGGATCCGGTACGACAGCGGGTTGAAGTAGAGCTGCAGGTTCGGTTCGTGCGCGTCGCCCGACCCGCGGAAGAAGCCGCCGGCCTGGTTCACGCTCATCGCGAGCGGGCCGCGCTTCGTCAGCAGGTAGCGCAGCCCGATCCTCATCTTGCCGAGCAGCGTGCCCATCTCGTCGTTCAGCGTCGGCCGGTTCGCCTTGAAGTAGAAGCTCACGCACAGGTGGTCCTGCAGGTTGCGGCCGACGGCCGGCAGCGCATGCACGAGCGGCACGCGCCGGCGCGCGAGCAGCGCCGGATCGCCGACCCCCGACAGTTGCAGCAGCTTCGGCGTATCGACCGCGCCGGCGGCGAGAATCACCTCGCGCGCGGCGACGAGCGTTTCGTCGCCGTGCTCGCCGGCGACGACCACGCCGGTTGCACGCGTGCCGTCGAACGTCACGCGCCGCACGAGCACGCCGGCACGCAGCGTGAGGTTCGCACGACCCAGCGCGGGCCGCAGGTACGCGAAGCTGCTCGAACAGCGTTCGCCGTGCTTCGTGTTCAGGTCGTAGATGCCCGCGCCTTCGAACTGCGCGCCGTTGAAATCGTCGGTGCGCGGCAGGTTCAGCTGCCCGCAGCCTTTCAGGAACTCGTGGACGATCGGATGCACGTCGGCCTTCATCGACGTGATGTGGATCGGCCCCGTCGCGCCGTGATGCTGCGGATCGGTCGCGCCGGCCGCGTGGGTTTCGAGCTTGCGGAAGTACGGCAGCACGTCGTCGTACGCCCAGCCCGGATTGCCGGCCCTGGCCCAGTCGTCGTAGTCGCTGCGCTGGCCGCGCACGTAGACCATCGCGTTGATCGAGCCCGATCCGCCGACCACCTTGCCGCGCGGGCAGTACAGCTTGCGGTCGGCGAGCTGCGCTTCGGGCTCGCTGTAGTACATCCAGTTGTAGCGGCGGTTGTAGTAGGTCTTCGTGAAGCCGACCGGTACCTTGAACCAGAACGATGCGTCACGCTCGCCCGCTTCGAGCAGCAGCACCGAGTGCCGGCCCGATTCGCTCAGGCGATTCGCGAGGATGCAGCCGGCCGAGCCCGCGCCGACGATGATGTAGTCGTAGGTCATGTCGCTTCCTCTGCGCTCAGCCCTTCGCCGGGGCGAGGTCCTTCACGTCGACGGGCTTCTCCCCCATCTGCAGATGCAGTCGCTCGCCCGTGTACGGCATGTGGCGCTTCACGACGTCCATGTTCAGTTCGATGCCGAGGCCCGGCTCGTTCGACGGAACGATGTAGCCGTCTTCCCAGCGGATCGGCGTCTTCACGACTTCCGAATGGAAACCGCCCCACGTCATGATGCTTTCCTGGATCAGGAAGTTCGGCGTGCAGGTCGCGAGCTGGATGCTTGCGGCCGCCCCCACCGGCCCGTTGTACAGGTGCGGCGCGATCTGCGCGTAGTGCACTTCCGCGAGCGTCGCGATCTTCTTCGCTTCGAGGAGGCCGCCCACGCGCGCGACGTTCAGTTGCAGGATCGATGCGCCGCCCGCCTGCAGCAGCTTGTGGAATTCGTACTTGGTCGTCAGGCGCTCGCCGGTCGCGATCGGAATCGACGTGTGCTTCGCGACTTCGGCGATCGCTTCTTCCTGCCCGGGCGGCACGGGCTCCTCGAACCACAACGGGTCGTACTTTTCGAGCCGCTTCGCGAGCCGGATCGCCGACGACGGCACCATCTGCCCGTGCGTGCCGAACAGCAGGTCGGCCTTGCTGCCGACGGCTTCGCGTACGCGCCGGCAGAACAGTTCGCAGCGGTCGAGGACTTCGAGCGACAACTGGTGGCCGGAATAGGCGGTGTACGGGCCGGCCGGATCGAACTTGACGGCCGTGAAGCCGAGCTTCACGTTCTCGGCGGCGCATTCGGCGGCAAGGTCGGGATCGTCGTAGTCGTATTCGCCGCGCGCGTTCTTCGGATACAGATACGTGTACGAGCGCAGCCGTTCGTGGATCCTGCCGCCGAGCAGTTCGTACACGGGCTTGCCGGCTGCCTTGCCGACGATGTCCCAGCACGCCATTTCGAGGCCGCTGACCACGCCCATCATCGTCAGGTCCGGCCGCTGCGTGAAGCCGCTCGAATACGCCTGGCGGAACAGCCGCTCGACGTGGTGCGGGTCGTGGTTCAGCAGGTAGCGGTCGAACACGTCGTCGATGATCGGGCCCATCGCCTTCGGGTGGAACGTCGCCGAATAGATCTCGCCGACGCCTTCGATGCCGTCGTCGGTCTTCAGTTTCACGAAGATCCAGTACATGCCGCCGATGTGCGGCGGCGGCACGGCGACGATATGGGTTTCGAGCGAAACGATCTTCATGCGGACTCCTGAATGCGGTTGAGGCGGATTTTGAGGAACGCGGCGGCGCCGGCTCCGCAGAGCGCCACGGCCGCGATATAGCCGAAATAGAGCTGGTAGCCGTGCGCGCCCGGCCAGGTCTGCGTCACGTAGCCGTTGATCAGCGGCACGAACACGTCGGGCGAATAGCCGAGTACCGAGATCAGGCCGATCGCGAGGCCCGCGCAGTGCGTCGGCACCTTGCAGTCGTCGAGCAGCGACCAGTACAGGCCTCGGATCGCGTAAGTGAGGATGCCGATGAACAGCACGAGCACGACGAGCATCGCCTGCGGGCTGTGCGCGGGCGCCGCGATCAGCCCGACCAGCGACAGCGCGGCGAGCACGAGCGCCCAGAACAGCACGGACACTTTCGACACGCGGTCGCCGAGGAAGCCGCCGCCGATGCCGCCGACGGGGCGCATCCACAGCTTGAGCGTCGTGATGAAGCCGGCCGCCGTCGCGCTGAGCCCGAAATTGCCTTCGTGCAGGTACGCCGAGAAGCTGTAGGTCGCCCAGAACACCTGGTAGCCGCAGAACACGATCGCGGCGACGAGCCACAGCTCGGGGATCGCCGCGAGCGTTTTCAGGTCGCTCAGGACGTTGCCCCTGGCGCGCTTGATGGCGGCCGCACGGTCGTCGGTGCGCGCCGGATCCTTCACCAGCGCGAGCACCACGCCGAGCCCGATGCAGCAGAACGCGTACAGGTGCACCACGAGCTTGAAGCCGGCCGCATCGGTGCCGCCGTGCGTGTGCGTCACGTAGGCGAACAGCGTGATCGCGATCGTCGCGAGCAGCGCCTCGACGAGCCCGCGGCCGCCGTCGAGCAACCCGAAGAAGCGGCCCTGTTCGTCGCGGCCCGCGATCATGTTCACGCGCTTGATCACGGCCGCCCAGAACGTGAGGCCGGTCGTCAGCCCCCAGCCGGCGAAGATCGCCACGAGCGTGTCAAACGACGGCCCGGTCGCGTAGATCAGCCCGAGCGCGCCCGTCGCGAGCAGCGAGAAGCAGATCAGCCAGCGCGGCGACAGCCGGTCAGCGAGCCAGCCGCTCGGCAGGTAGCTGACGAGAAAGATCGTGCCGAGCGACGAGTACAGGTAGCCGAGCTGCACGTCGTCGATCCGGAAGAACTGCAGCATCGTCGGCTGATACACCTGCCGCAGATACAGCATTGGATAGATCGCGCCCGCGGCAATCACGAGCAGCAGCAGTTGCAGGTAGCGTTGCGAGCGCGAATGTTGTGACGCGTGGGCGTCGTCGTGCAACGCGAGCGACGCGGCAGGCGTCGACGGTTGGGTCGGCATGATGTCTTCCTCCATCAGACTTCCGCGGTTCGGAGGTCTGCAGATTTGTTTTGTGTCGGATCGGATCAGGGGCGGTGCGCGCGCCGGCGACGGTGCGCCGGCGCGGCGGCGTCAATACTTCATGACGACGAGGCGCGTCTGCGTGAATTCGAGCATGCCGTGCTTGCCGTCGTCGCCGCCGAGGCCCGAGCGCTTCCAGCCGGCATGGAAGCCCTGATATGGATCGGCCGGCGTGCGGTTCACGTACAGCTCGCCCGCTTCGATCGCGTTCGCGACGGTCATCGCGGTGCGATAGCGCTCGGTGTAGAGCACCGACGACAGGCCGAACTGGTGATCGTTCGCGAAGCCGATGGCCTCGTCGAGCGTCGTGTAGCGCAGCACCGGCATGACCGGGCCGAAGGTTTCCTCCTGCACGATCTCCATGTCCTGCCGGCAGTTCGTCAGCAGCGTGGCCGGGTAGAAGAAACCGGGCCCGTCGGGGATCGTGCCGCCGGTTTCGAGCGTCGCACCTGCCGCGACCGCGCGTTCGACCATCCCGTGGATGTGCGCGCGCGCGGCCGCACTGACGAGCGGGCCCATCCGCGTGGCGTCTTGCGCGCGGTCGCCGCTGCGCACGGCGGCCATCTTGTCCTTCAGCAACGCGACGAAGCGGTCGTGCACGCTGTCGTGCACGTACACGCGTTCGATCGCCGTGCACAGCTGGCCGCAATGCGTCGTCTTCGATGCGACGAGCGCGGCGGCCGCGCGTTCGAGATCGGCGTCGGGCTCGATGATCGCGGGCGTCTTGCCGCCGAGCTCGAGCGACGGCTTCGCGATGTTCGCCTTGCAGTAGTCGAGCACCTTGCGGCCCGCGTTCACGCTGCCGGTCAGCGTGATCATCCCGACCGCCGGATGCGTGCACAGCGCTTCGGCCGTCGCATGGTCCATCGTCAGGATGTTGACGACGCCCGGCGGGAAGCCGGCCTCGTCGACGGCCTTCGCGATTTCGAACGCCGACACCGGCGTGTGATTGCTCGGCCGCACGACCACGGTGTTGCCGGCGATCAGCGCGGGCGCGACCTTGCGCAGCAGCGTATACACGGGATAGTTGAACGGAATCAGGCACGCGACGACGCCGATCGGCTCGCGCTGCAGGAACAGGTTCTCGTCGGGCGTATCGCTCGGAATGATCTCGCCCTCGATCCGGCGTGCCCACTCGGCGTGGTAACGCGTGATCTGCCCGGCGTAGACGGCTTCGTTCGATGCGTCCTCGACGCTCTTGCCGGATTCCTGTGCGAGCGCCGCGCCGATCTCGGGCGCGCGCGCGGTCAGCGCGTCGGCGAAGCGGTGCAGGTATGCGGCGCGCTCGGCGCTCGGCAGCGTGCGCCACGCCCTTTGCGCGGCGGCCGCGGCGTCGACGGCGGCGAGCGCGTCGGCCGGCGTCGCGGCCGGCACGCGCGCGAACGGCGCTTCGGTGGCGGGATTGTGGACGACGATGAACGTGTCGCTTTCCGGGGCGACGAAACGGCCGTTCACGTAGTTGCGTTCGGTGCGCATGAAGTGACTCCTCCGATGGATGCCCGGCGGATCGCTTCGGGTGGCGACACGCGTGGCACGGGACGGAGTCATTCTGTTCATGCGTTTAGCGCACGACAAACGACTTATTTTTGCGTCGACCATGAGAAAAACGCACGTTACTCGACGAATCGGCCGGAATCGCCCGTCGGGCAAGGCGATGACGGCTGGCGCGATGCGTGGCGCGGGCGTGGGCCTTCGGGTATTTTCCGACTGGTCCGAATGCGGACGGGCTCGGGAGCGGGTAAGGTATCGCCGCCCGGAGGCGGAGGGTGAAGGGCGAAGGGCGGAGGGCGAAGGGCGGACCGCGGACGGCGGCTCGGGCCGATCTCAGGCCAGCGGCACTTGCGGCAGCGGCGACGACGGTTCGAGGTGGCGTTTCGCGAGCCATACTTCCTGCTGCAGCCAGTCGCGGAACTGCACGATGTGCGGCAGATTCGTCTGCTCGGGTCGCGTGACGAACCAGTACGACTGGTGGCCGTCGACGTGCACGTTGAGCACCTGCATCAACTGCCCGGCCGCGAGTTCGCGCGCGACCATGTGACGGTCGGCGATGGTGATCCCGAGGCCGTCGATCGCCGCGCGGATCGCATGGTCGAGCAGGTCGAATTCGTAGCCGCCGCGCGTGTCGACGTCGGCGATGCCGGCGGCCTTCAGCCAGTGCTGCCAGGTCAGGTAGCGCTGGTCGTCGGTCGCGAGCACGTGCAGCAGCGTGAAGCGATTCAGGTCGATCGGCGCGCCTTCCTGCCGCAGCCGCGCATACAGCGCGGGCGCACAGACGGCGATATGCTGCTCCTGCATCAGCAGCGCGTTGTCGAAGCCGTCCCATTCGCCGTCGCCGAACCGGATCGCGCAGTCGAGCACGCGGGATTCGCCGAGGCTGTCGTAGATGCGCGTCGTGAGGCTCAGCTCGAACTCGGGATGCGCATCGCGCAGCCGGCCGAGGCGCGGCATCAGCCAGCGCGCGGCGAAGGTGGGCGGCACGTTCGCGCGCAGGCGGTTCAGGTGGGTTTTTTCCTGCAGGCTGCGCACCGTCAACTCGATCTTGTCGAACGATTGCTGCAGCGCGCGCAGCAGCACGCGGCCGGCCGCCGTCAGTTCGAGCTGGTGATGGCGGCGCTCGAGCAGGGTTTCGCCGAGCTGGCCTTCGAGCTGGCGGACCTGCCGGCTCACCGCGCTCTGCGTCACGTTGAGCAGTTCGGCCGCGCGCGTGAAGCTGCCGGTGCGGCCGGCCATCTCGAAGGCTTTCAGCGCATTCAGCGCCGGCATCTTGCGTCTCACGGGGCAATGTCGTGTTCGGTGCGGGATGCTTATTGTAGGCGGGAGCCCGGCACGGCGGGGCGATGAATGACGGGGTGAAAGGCGCCGGGCCTCGGGGTTTTCACGGCATGACGGCCGGCGCGCTTTTCTGCGATAAAGCTGCCCGCGGAATGGCCGGCGGCGCCGGCCGGCAACCATACGAACGATACGAACGAAGGGGACACACATCATGCGACGCCTGCCATCGTTGATCGCGCTGCGATTTTTCGAGGAGACCGCGCGTCACCTGAGCTTCAATCGCGCGGCGGTGTCGCTGTGCGTGACGCAAGGCGCGGTGAGCCGGCAGATCCGGCTGCTCGAGGAAGCGCTCGGCGCACGCCTGTTCGAGCGCGATCACAAGGGCGTGCGCCTGACCGACGCCGGCCAGCGGTTGCTGCCGTTCATCGGGCAGGCGTTCGACACGATCGAGCGCGGCGTCGGCGAAATCGCCGCGACGCGGCCGGGCGCGAAGCGGCGCCTGACGATATCGCTGCCGCCGACGTTCGCCACGCAGTGGTTCTCGCCGCGGCTCGGCACGCTCGCGGAGGCGCTGCCCGACGTCGAGCTGTCGATTCGCACCGAGCCGGCCGACGATTGCGATTGTCATGTCCGCTTCGGGCGTGCGGCGCGGCCGGGCATGCATTCGGAGCTGCTGATGATGGAGCGGCACGCGCTGGTCGGCGCGCCGCGCTACCGGGGCGACACGCTCGATGCGCTGCTCGGCCGGCTGCCGTCGCTGCACGTGCTGCACGAGGGCCGGCGCCTGACGCTGTGGGCCGACTGGTGCGAGCAGGCCGGCATCGCGCCCGAACGAATCGGCGACGGCATCGAGTTCTCGACGCTCGAACAGGCGATCCGGGCGGCGCGCAAGGGCGCTGGGCTTGCCGTGGTCGACCTCATGATGATCGAGGAGGAGATCGCCGAAGGCAGCCTCGTGCGGCTGTCGCCTGTGCAGCCGATCGGGCCGTTCGGCTATTGGCTCGATATCGCGCCGGAGAGCGTCGCGGTCGAGCCGGTGATCGCGTTTGCCGCGTGGCTGCGGGAGCAGGCGGCGAGGAAGGGGGAGGGGACGACGTCGCCGTTGAGACGCAGCTGACGGGCGGGTACGAAAGGTTGACGACGGATATCCGGTTTTCGGATCGAATCAACCTCGGATGAGTGACGGCGAAGGTCAGCCTGCCCGAACTATCGAGATAAGCCTGAACATCCGAATCGGCCGGTGCGCCACAGCCCACGGCGTGCGGCATCGCGGATACGGCAATTTTCAGATCTTCTATCGGGTCAAAGGCGATCCCTCCGTGCAGATCGACGTGCTTCACGTACTGCACGGCGCGCGGGACTGCACGAGCATTCTGTTCTGAGCCGAGCGGCGGTTTCCGGCTTTTTCGTCAGTGGCAAAGTACGCGTTACAAACGAAGGAATCCGGCCATGGCCGGGTTCCTTCGTTGCGTATCGCGATGCCGCGCCTCCTGCCGTGGGCGCGTCGCTCGCCTCAATGCCCCGCCGCCTCCTCCAGCGTCAGGTGCTTGGTCTCTGGCGCCCACGCGATCGACACGATCATCCCGACCAGCAGCACACCGGCCAGCGCGAACATCGTCGCGTGAAAGCCGAGCGTCGCGATGCCGACCGGCAGCAGGAACGTGCCAATCGCCGAACCGAGCCGGCTGCACGCGATCGCGAGGCCCACGCCGCTCGCACGCACCTCGGTCGGGAAGCACTCGGGCGGGAACACGCCGACGAGATTGCTGAACGCCGACATCGTCAGCGTGAAGATCGCGAACGCGACGATCATCGCGACGGCCGCCGACGACGGCAGCACCGCCAGCGCGACGAGCGACGCGCACGTCACCGCGAACGAACCGATCAGGAAGCCGCGGCGCGACAACCGGATCGTCAGCCAGATCCCGATCAGCGCGCCGAGCACGAGGAAGCCGTTCAGCAGCAGGTCGGCGCCGAAACCTTCGGCGAGACCGATCGTCTTCAGGATCGTCGGCAGGAACGTGTAGATCGCGAAGTACGGAATCACGAGACACACGAAGAACGCGCAGTTGAAGACCGTCCGGCGGATCAGGTCGCGCCGGAACAAGCGCGCAAAGCCCGTATTCGCATGCGGTTCGGCCGAGCCGTCGAGCACCACGTGCGGCCCGAAATGCTTCGCGACGATCGCGCGCGCCTCGCGCTCGCGGCCCTTGCCGAGCAGCCAGCGCGGCGATTCGGGCGTGCCGATGCGCAACACCAGCACGACCAGCGCAGGCAGCGCGGCCGACGCGAGCAGCCAGCGCCATGCATCGGGCGCGGCATCGCTGTACGCGAGGCCGAGCACGTTCGCGGCGACATAGCCGATCGTCCAGATCACGCTGAACGAACCGAGCAACGCGCCGCGATGCTTGCGCGGCGAAAATTCGGCGAGAATCGCGTGGCCGACCGTGAAGTCGCCGCCCATCCCGAAGCCGATCAGCATGCGCAGCACGCACAGTTCGAGCGGCGAGCTCACGAAGAACTGCGCAAACGCAGCCGCGGTGATGATCACGAAGCTCGTCAGGAAGATCTTCTGCCGGCCCATCCGGTCGGACAGCCAGCCGAACACGAGGCTGCCGAAGAAGATGCCGATCAGTGCGGAGCTGCCGATCATCCCCATCCAGAACGCGTCGATCGGCATCTGCTTGCCGAGCGCGGCGAGCGCATAGCCGATCGTGCCGAGCGTGTAGCCTTCGGTGAAATGCGCGCCGAACGTCAGGCCGGCGATCTTCACGTGGAAGCGGTTGAGCGGCACGTCGTCGAGCGCGATGGGGCGGTGCGGCATATCGGCGCCGCGCGACAGCGGCAGCGCGCGTGCGGTGCCGGATTGAACGTTGGCTTGATTCAAGCAGCCTCCTGGATTGTTATGTGTGTCGTCGCAAGCGGTGCGCGACGAACCGACGTCGTCGCGCGACCGTGCGGCGCGAGCCGTCCGCCGGGCGGCGGCCGGGCAGCGCTCAGCGGCCGAGGCCGGCCATCAGCGTGTACTTGAGCTCCACGTATTCGTCGAGGCCGTACTTCGAGCCTTCGCGACCGAGCCCCGATTGCTTGACGCCGCCGAACGGCGCGACTTCGGTCGAGATGATCCCGTCGTTGACGCCGACCATCCCGCTTTCCAGCGCGCCCGCCACACGCCATGCACGGCCGAGGTCGCGCGTGTAGAAATACGCGGACAGCCCGAACGGCGTGTCGTTGGCCGCGGCGACGGCTTCATCCTCGGTCGTGAAGCGGAAGCAGCCGGCGACGGGGCCGAAGGTTTCCTCTTCGGCGATCAGCATGTCGGGCGTCATGCCGGTCAGCACGGTGGGCTCGTAGAAAGTGCCGCCGAGCGCGTGGCGCTTGCCGCCGGTGAGCACGTTCGCGCCTTTCGCGGTGGCGTCGGCGACGTGCCGCTCGACCTTGCCGAGCGCCGCTTCGTTGATCAGCGGGCCCTGGTCGACTTCGCCCGCGAGCGCGTTGCCGACCCGCAGCTTGCGCACGGCGTCCGCGAGCTTGCGCGTGAACGCGTCGTACACGCCGTCCTGCACGAGGAAGCGGTTCACGCACACGCAGGTCTGGCCGGTGTTGCGGAACTTCGACGCGATCGCGCCGTCGACCGCCGCATCGAGATCGGCGTCGTCGAACACGATGAACGGCGCGTTGCCGCCGAGTTCGAGCGACAGCTTCTTTAGCGTGTCGGCCGACTGCTTCGCGAGCAGCTTGCCGACCCGCGTCGAGCCCGTGAACGACAGCTTGCGTACGACGGGTGAGCTCGTCAGCGTCTCGCCGATCGCGACCGCGTCGCCCGACACCACGTTGAACACGCCGGCCGGCACGCCCGCCCGCTCGGCGAGCACCGCGAGCGCGAACGCCGACAGCGGCGTTTCCTCGGACGGCTTGAGCACCATCGTGCAGCCGGCCGCGAGCGCCGGGCCGGCCTTGCGCGTGATCATCGCGAGCGGGAAATTCCACGGCGTGATCGCCGCGACGACGCCGACCGGCTCGCGCGTGACGACGATCTGCGCATTCGGCTTCGGGCTCGGGATCACGTCGCCGTACATGCGCTTCGCTTCTTCCGCGAACCATTCGAGAAAGCTGGCCGCGTAGGCCACTTCGCCGCGCGCTTCCGCGAGCGGCTTGCCCTGTTCGCGCGTCAGCAGCTCGGCGAGCGCATCGCGGTGTTCGAGCATCAGCTCGCCCCAGCGCTTCACGCGTGCGCCGCGCTCCTTCGCGGTCAGTGCGCGCCATGCGGGAAACGCGCGGGCGGCCGCGTCGATCGCACGTTGCGTGTCGTCGGCGCCGCCTTTCGCGACCTTCGCGATCGTCTCGCCGGTCGCCGGGTTCAGCACCGGATAGGTCGCATCGCTCGCGCCATGCGATTCGTGCCATTCGCCGCCGATGTAATGGCCGGTCCTCAGAAATTCGTTCATCGTATGTCGTTCCTTCAGTGCTTCAGTCTGCCGCGAAACTGCCCTGCGCCGGGCGCGGCTCGCGCGCGATGCGCTTGCCGGCCGTGTAGTCGTTGATCAGGTCGCACGGCGTGTAGTTGCGCTCCAGCTCGTGCAGTTCCTCTTCGGTGAGCCGTGTTTCGAGCGCGCCGAGCGCGCTGTCGAACTGCGCGACGGAATCCGCGCCGACCAGCATGCTCGCGACGCCGGGACGGCTCAGTACCCAGGCCTGCGCGATCTGCGCGGGCGGCACGCCGCGCCGCTTCGCGACTTTCGCGACCGACGCGGCGATCGCGAGCGACGACGCGTCGCCGTACATCTGCGCGGTGAAGAAGTCGGTCTGGTTGCGCGTCGATTGCGGCTCGCAGGTCAGCAGGCCGCGCGCAAGCGGGCTGAACACCGAGACGCCGACACCCTGGTCGATGCAGTACGGCACCATCTCGCGCTCTTCCTCGCGATACGCGAGATTGAGCTGCAGCTGCATGTTGATCGGCTTGTCCCAGCCGTTTCGTTCGCAGGCCTGCATGATCTTCGCGAACTGCCACGTGTACATCGTCGACACGCCGATGTAGCGTGCCTTGCCCGCGCGCACGATGTCGTGCAGCGTGCTCATCGTTTCCTCGACGGGCGTGTTCACGTCGAAGAAATGCAGCATGAAGATGTCGACGTAATCCATCCCGAGACGCTTGAGCGACCCGTCGATGCCGTCGAGCACATGCTTGCGCGAATGGCCGCCGGCATTCGGGTCGCTGCCCATGTCGTAGCCGACCTTGGTCGTCACGACGAGTTCCTCGCGGCGCGCGTTGCGCTTCAGGATGCGGCCCACCACTTCCTCGCCGACGCCCGTCGAATAGAAATCCGCGAGATCGATGAAGTTGACGCCGGCATCGAGCGCGCGGCGCACGATCGGCTCGCTCTGCGCTTCGTCGAAGATCCATGGCTTCCACTCGGGCGTGCCCATGTTCATCGTGCCCAGACACAGGCGGGACACCTTCAGGCCGGACTGGCCGAGGCGGACGTATTCCATGCTTCCTCCTGATGCGGCCTGGCCGGCCGCGCGTTGTCGTTGTCGGTTCCGTCAGTTCTTTTTCGGCGTGTAGAACGGGTTCGACACGTCGCGTGCGGCGGCGAACACCGCGTCGCGATGCGGCAGTCCTTCCATCGCCGCGACGATCGCGTTGCGGCATGCGCGGTAGTTGTTCTCGAACACGGCATCGAGATCGTCGGTCTGCGGGTTCACCCAGTTCGCCGACACGACGACCCAGTCGTTCTCCGCTTCGGGCGGCAGCGTGCCGTTCTCGAGCGCTTCGGCCACGGCCTTCGCGATGCCGGCCTGCGACGCGCCCCACGTCGCATTGCCGTGGAAGTCGCCGGCGATCTGCGCCTTGTTCACGTACAGCGTGAGCGGCTTGGTCGGTACGCCCGGCTGCGCGATCACGACGAACGGCGCATGGCCGGCCGACGGCGTCGCGAGCGCGGTCGCGAACGCCTGGCCCGCCGGGCCGTTGCGCGGGCCGACCAGCACGTTGATGTGCGCGAGGTTGACGCCGGGGCCTTCGAAGCCTTCGCCGATGTAAAGCTGCCTGGATTGGGATGCGGTCATTGCAATGTCTCGTCCATGAGGTTGGGTGTGAGGCGATTGTGGTGGGCCGCGATGCGGCCGGTGAATCGATGTTTCCTGATCGAGGTATGAGTTTTCGTCGTCTCCGGGAAAGCCCCGAGCCCGGCACGCGGCCGCCCGCCGGGCGGCCCGCGGCGGCCGTCGCGACGAGCGGCGGCGCACCGGCGGCGAACGGGCGCCCGCGTACCGGCTCCGGGTTTGTCATACCCGGGCAGGGGTTGGAGGGCCGCGTGCATCCGGACAACAATCGGCGTACTCCGAGCCCTATCTTTCGTGTTCCCTTCCATTTTCGAAAGCGAGTAATTCCGATGGCTGCCATTGAGAAATCTGGCGCGCTGCGCCAGCCCCCCCGGGTGGAGCCCGCACTCCTGGGCGCCTCGTCCGGAGTGGAGAGCCCGGGGCGGCCCGGCGTTTTCTCGAAGCCCGACTGGTCGAAACTGACGTCGCTCGACCCGGAGCTGATCCGCGCGTTCGTCGCGGTCGTCGAAAGCGGCGGCTTCACCGCGGCGGCCCGGCAACTGCATCGCACGCAGTCGACGATCAGCCTGCGCATCCGCACGCTGGAGGAGCGGCTCGACACGCACCTGTTCATGCGCAACAGCCGGCGGCTCGAACTGTCGCGCGACGGCGAGAATTTCCTGATCCACGCGCGGCGGATCATCCAGGTGCAGAACGACGCGATCCGTGCGCTGAAGCAGGCGAGCAGCGATCGCGGCATCGTGCGCTTCGGGCTGCCGGAGGACTACGCGGAGCTGTGGCTGCCCGACCTGCTGAAGTCGTTCTATGCGCTGCGGCCGGGCGCACGCCTGCACGTGCATTGCCGCACGTCGCTCGAACTGATCGAGCGGCTGCAGGCCGGCGAGCTCGACGTCGCGCTCGTCGTGCGGCACGGACCGAACGCCGGTGGGCGGCTGCTCGGCCGTCACGACGTCGTGTGGGCCGCGCATCGCGATTTCGCGCTCGAGCCGGATGCGTCAGTGCCGCTCGCGCTGTTTCCCGAGACGTGCTGCTACCGGCAACGCGGGCTGCAGGCGCTCGCGACGGCCGAGCGGCCGTATCACGTCGTCTATACGAGCCAGAGCCCGACCGGCATCAAGATCGCGGTGAACCACGGCGCGGCCGTGACGATGATCGATCGCTGCACGCTGCCCGAGAACTGGCGCGTGCTCGACGAGGCGGACGGGCTGCCGCCGCTGCCGGCGGCCGATCTCGAACTGCATCGCTCGCCCGGCATCTGCGATCCGCTGACCGACGATCTCGTCTCGCTGATCGAATCGATGGTCGACGAGCGGCGGCGCGCGTCGCTCGCGGCGTTCGCGTAACGCGGCGCCCGCGACGCGGGCGATGCCGCCGGCATGGCGCGCGGGGCGCCATCCCGGCGCGCATGCCGTTTTTTGCACGGCTACCCCGTTTTTTTGCACGGCGTTGATACGGTCTTTTCTAAGCTGGGGACGTGTCGAACAGCGGGGACGGCTTCCGTCGGTGCCGATGACCTCGTTTATCCCTTTCCCCGCCCGATGTCGCCGATGGCCGTTCGCGCGCCGGTTGCGGGTCGCGGCTCGCGCTCGTCGAGCCGGGAACGGCGATTGCTCGGTTAATCCGCCGCCGATTTGCCGGCCGCCGTGCTGTCCGCCGGCCGGCGACGGTGGCCGTTTGTGCGCTGCGTCGAACGCGGCGCTACCCCGAACAGGGAGGGCCCATGTACCTTACGGAAGAAGTGCGTATTGCGCGCCCGGCTGCCCGTCGCGCGCATGCCGCGGCGTTGCCGTCGGGCAGGCAGCTTGCCCGGCAGTTGATGGTGACGGTTCGCGCGGCGGACGTGCTGCTGCGCCAGGCGATTCGCATGCCCGATCGCCATCAATGGTCGGTCGACGCCGAGCGCGTCGATGCGGCCGGCGGCCCGCTCGCCGCGTGGGATTCCCACGTGACGTTCCGCATCGTCAAAGTATTCGCGCCGGCGCTCGATGCGCACGCGTGCGCGGCCGACCCCGATCAAGTGGCGGTCGAAATCCGATTGTTTCTTCCCGAACAGGCTTACGTCGCCGAGCGGCGCATCGGCATCTTCGGCCGGCGGCACGGCCAACGCTTCAGCGCGACGCTGTCGGTCACGGCCGGTTCGCAGTGGGGCGGCCGGCGCAGCGAGCGCGTTCCGCCGGCAGGGCGGCACGTGCACGGCGACACGCTGGAAGCGCTCGTCGATACGGTGGCCGGCATCGTCAATGCGGCGCTGGGCGTGGCCGCGCATGGCGCGAGCGGCCATGGGTGACGCCGCGGCGAGCGGGCGCCGCCGGGCTCAGGCGTCGCCGGCCTGTCCGGTCTGCCGTTGCAGGTCTTCCATCAATTGTTCCGCGAGGAAGTCGCACGGCGGCCGTTTCGACTTGGTGCTGCGCGCGAGGATCAGCTCGAGCGGCGGCAGGTCGGGCAACCCGTGCGAGCGGCCGAGCATCGACAGTTGCGCGGGAATCGCGCAGCGCGCGAGCGGCGCGACCGCGAGGCCGGCTTCGACCATGCTGAGCAGCCCGAGCAGGCTCGGGCTTTCATACGACGTGCGGTACGGCACTTTCGCGCGTTCGAGGCTGCGGATCGCGTTCTCGCGCGCGACGCTGCCCGGCATGAACACCGCGATCGGCAACGGCCGTTCCTCCCAGACGCGCGGCCCGTTCGTCATCGCCGCCCATGCCATCGGCTCGTGGCGGATGAAGTCGCCGGTGAGCCCCTTGATGCGCGTCCCGCATACGAGATCGACGGTGCCCTCCTTGATCAGCGGCGCAAGCGCGCTGCTCGGCAGCCCCATCACCTGGATCTCGACCTTCGGATAGGTCGCGGAGAATTTCTTCAGCACCGACGGCAGCAGCGACGAGGCATAGTCGTCCGGCACGCCGATCACGACCTTGCCGGTCACCTCCGGCCGCACCACGGCCGCCCATGCCTCGTCGCGCAGCGCCAGCATTCGTCTGGCGAATCCCAGCAGCACCTCGCCCTCGCGCGTCAGCACGATGCTGCGCGGCTTGCGCACGAACAGCGGCCGGCCGATTGCATCTTCCAGGCTCTTGATCTGCATGCTCACCGCCGACTGCGAGCGGTTCACGGCCTCGGCCGCGCGGGTCATGTTGCCGGTTTCCGCGACGGCGACGACGGTGGCCAGTACGTCGTGATCGAGCATCTTCATGGGTATCAGGAAAACTGAACGTAACGATCAGCATTATGCGTTTTTATTGTTGCTGCGTGTCTGCCATAGTGCCATCACGTTTGCGCATCGCCCGAGCATGGCGCGGCGCTCGGGCCGGACGATCCGGCGTGCGGGACTGAACAGGAAAGCGTGGTGAATCGATGATGGACCATCCGTTGCGCGCCGCACTGGCCGCGGAATTGCATGCCCGGCCGTTCCTGCGGCTCGCCGAAGCGGTGTCGCTCACGCATTACGCGATCTATGCTGACGGCCAGCCCGACATCCACGAAACGCTGCTGCACGCGCTGTGCCGCGACACGGGCATCGACGCGCCGCATGAAGGCGCGACGCACTACGCGGTGCGCTCGCCGTGCGGCTGGCACCTGAAGTGGGAGCGCCATACCGAATTCTCGACCTTCACGTTCGTCGCGCCGCGTCGCGACACCGGCTATTTCGACGATGTCGCGATCGCCGGCATCCCGGCCGCGTGGTTCGCGCGGCTGGCCGGCATCCGCTTCGTCGCGGTGCGGATGGAGCTGCTGTCGGGCGACGCCGCGCGGCTCGCGTGCGGCGATCTGCGGCGCTGGATCGACGGGCCTGTGCTCGTCGGCAGCCGCGTGCTCGGCGGCGGCAAGGTGTTCTGCGACTGGCACGTGCGCGACGACGGCTTCATGCGCTTTCTCGTCGTCGACGAGGATTTCCGCGAGGAGCAGGGCGGCCGGCTGTTGCAGCGTCTGTACGAAATCGAGACGTACCGGATGATGGCGCTGCTTGCGCTGCCGGTCGCGCGCCGGATGAGCCGCGAGCTCGACGAGATTCACGCGGCGCTGCATGCGTTGATGCAGCGGATGGACGCGAGCGGCGCCGACGGCGACGACGCGGCGCTGCTGGTCAAGCTCACGCATCTCGCGGTGCGGGTCGAATCGTTGTCGGGATCGGGGGCGCGCTTCAGCGCGTCGCGCGCATACGAAAAGCTCGTGCTGGCGCGCATCCAGGAGTTACGCGAGGAGCGCATCGAAGGGATGCCGACGATCGCCGAATTCATGGAACGGCGCTTCGCGCCGGCAATGGAAACGTGCCGCAGCGTATGGGCGCGCCACGAACAGATCGCCGCGCGGATCGCGCGTGCGGTCGACCTGCTGCGCACTCGCGTGAATCTCGCGCAGGAAAAGGACGTCACGCGGCTGCTGGCCGGCATGGAGCGCACCGCGCGCAATCAGCTTCATTTGCAGCACGCGGTCGAAGGGCTGTCGGTGGCCGCCATTTCGTACTACGTGCTGTCGCTCGCGACGGCGGCGTTCAAGGCACTGCACGTGATGAACCTGCCGGTCGATCCGGAGCTGGCGGAAGGGCTGCTGATCGCGCCGGTCGTGTTCGCGGTGATCCACATCACGCGGCGCACGCGTGCGCAGCTTGCGCGGTCCGAGGCGGCGCATGGCGGGGAGCCCGTGCATGCGGTCGCGTTGAAGCGGGCCGGCTAGAACAGACGACATATCAAAGCAAAGGAGTGGAGATGACTTTCGTGCAAACGCAACACGCATGCTTCAGCGGTATCGATGCCTTCGACGAACCGGCCCAGGATGAAACCGGCGCACCGGAAGACGTGCGCGTGAGCTCGTATCAGGCCGTGCTGCAGGAGCCGACGACGTCGCTCGTCGGCGGGACGATCGATCGGCCGGAGGTCGCGGCGGTGGCGATCCTCGGGTACAACTGACGCGCGTTTCCTGCGCGTCGTATCGACGTAGCGCGGGCGTTGCGTTCGAGTGAAACGGTGTGGTCGTCCCGGCCTGACGACGGCGCTGGCGATGGCGTTCGCGGTGGCGTGAGCGCATGACGTCGCGCTATAGTCGTGCGATGCCCGCCGCGGGTGCCGCACGCCCGGCGATCCATTCACTCACGCGTTCGCCCGATGACACCCCATCCCGACGTCACCCTGCAATTGACCGATACCGGTCAACCGGCTGCCCGAGACTTCATCAGCCGCAAGCTCGGCGAATTCAACCATGCGATGACGGGGCGCGCCGATGCATCCGCACTCGACATCTACGTGACCGACTCCGCGACCGGCGAGGTATTGGGCGGCCTCACCGGCCGGACGTCGCTTGGCCTGTTCTTCATCGACCTGTTCTATCTGCCCGACTCGCTGCGCGGCGGCGGCTTCGGCAGCCGGCTGCTGCGCGAGGCGGAAGCGGAAGCGAAGCGGCGCGGTTGCGCGCGTGCGGTGCTGTACACGATCTCGTTCCAGGCGCCGGATTTCTACCGGAAGCACGGTTACGAGACGTTCGGCGAAGTGCCGTGCGAGCCGGAAGGCGCGGCGCGCGTGTTCATGGTCAAGGTGCTTTGAGCGGCAGCGGGCAGCCCGCCCGATCGCTATGCGACCCGGTACGCGCGCCGGCGACGGGGAGTACGGCGGTAGCCGAGCCCCACGCGGCGAGTTCGCGCTTCGTGCGCACGCCGAGCTTTGCGAATGCGCGCTTCACGTACGACTCGGCCGACGCGACGCGCACGCCGAGAATCCCGGCGGTTTCCGGCACGGTCTTGCCGGAGAGCAGGTGCTTGCAGGTTTCGTATTCGCGTTTCGACAGCTTCACGCCGTCGGCCGCGAGCCGCGCATCGAATTGCGCGAGCGGATGGACGTCGGGCGTCGCGTGCGCGATGCGCCGCGCGGCGGTGGTCGACGCATGCAGTTCGAGCAGCGGAAACAGCATGTCGCTGATGCTGCGGAAGCGGTTCATCTCGGCGAGCGTGAACGGCGGCCGATCGCGGCCGCGCTCCAGTGCGATCGAATGCTGCGAATAGCGCGTGCCGCGCGCGAGCACGCATTCATGCCCGATATGCACGTCGTCGAACAGCCGCTGGCGGAATTCGCCGGGCGGAATCGCCGCGATGTCGCGCACGACGAGCATCGTGCCCGTCTTGCCGCGCAGCCCCGCGAACAGCGGGTCGCTGTCGAGAAAGCGCTCGTAGTAGAGCGTCATCACGTCGGAGATGTCGGCGGACGCGGCGCCGATGCCGCTGCTGCCGATCCATTCGCAACGGTAGCCGGTGGGCATCGTGCCGTCGACGCGCGACCGTTCGACGTGCGCGACGTCGAGCGGCACGATGTCGTTCAGCAGTTGCGTGAGGCGCGGCACGAAATGCGGCGTGCCGACCGTCTCGATCAGCTCGCCCAATGTCTTGAACGATACGTTGAAGCGATCGTCGTCGCGGTGGGAGGCGTTCACGTTGAGCAGCATGCGGTTACCGAGGGCCTGTTCCGCCCATGATGCACGTTCCGCCGATACGAAAAAAGCCTGTGTGGGGCCGGGCATCGGAACGGCCGCCCGCAAGCCCGTCGTTGGCGGAAGCAGGCCTTGAAGCGGCTGGATTCTAGCGCTTGCCGCGACGGACGTCATCAGGGGGAAATACCGGCAGGCGTCTGCCGATCCGCTCGCCCCGTAAAACGTCGCGGGTCATTCCGAAGCGGGCATGCGGGAGCAGTGTAAGCGAGGAACCGTGCCCCTGCCGTTTTCAATCGAGCGACATACGGTTCCGACGACTTCCCCGAGCACGGACGACCTGCCGCCGCGCGCATGCATGGGCCAAGTCAAGACGCGCGACTTCGGAGGAGCGCAAACGGCCGGCGGGCAACGTGAGGATCGTCGGAATCGATACCGATACATGCGCGTCGCCGACTGTGCAGTCGGCTATCCTCACGACCATCGCACGCGATGGGTTTCGGCGGTTGCAGCGCCGCACGGAAGCAGCGATCGAGCAGGGCGGCGCAAATGCGCCGCCCTTGTGCGTTCATGCGTCGATGCGCTCCACCTTGCCGACGAGCAGCCCGTACGACAGGCTGCCCGCGAGCGCCATCGCGGCGATGTAGGTGATCGCGCGCGAGAAGTCAGCGCCGTCGACCAGCAGCCCGATCACGATCGGCGTCGCGATCGCGGACAGGTTGCCGATCAGGTTGAATACGCCGCCCGTGAGGCCGAGCAGCCGCGCGGGCGCGAGCCCCGACACGAGCGACCACGTGATCGACGCGAAGCCGTTGCCGAAAAAGGCGATCGTCATGAACGCGATCACCCAGCCGGTGGAGCTCACGTAGTTCGCGCCGATGATGCAGGTCGAGATCAGCAGCCCCGAGATGATCGGCAGCTTGCGCGCGAAGCCTTGCGAGGCGCCGCGCCGCATCAGCCAGTCCGACAGCACGCCCGAGCAGAGCACGCCGACGAACGCGGCGAGGAACGGCAGCGACGCGAGGAAGCCCGACTTGATGAAGTCCATCCCGCGATACTTGACGAGATAGGTCGGAAACCACGTGAGGAAGAACCACAGCGTCGAATTCAGCGCGAACTGGCCGACGTAGATGCCCCACAGCTTGCGCCGGCCGAGCACGACGCCGAGGTCGCGCCACGTCGACGGCGTGCGTTCGCTGCGCGCCGCGACGCGGTCCTCGAGATCGACGAGCCCGCCGCCGTCGCGGATCAGCGCGATTTCGGCCGCATTGACGCCGCGAAACGCGCGCGGCTCGCGATACACCGCGTACCAGATCGCGGCCCACGCAATGCCGGCGAGGCCGGTCGCGACGAACACCATGTGCCAGCCGAGACGCGCTTGCAGCCACGCGAGCACCGGTGTGAGGAACGCGAGGCCGACGAATTGCCCCGACGTGTAGCCGCCGATCGCGCTTGCGCGCTCGCGGGTCGGGAACCACGTCGTCACCACGCGGTTGTTGATCGGGTAGGCCGGCGCTTCCAGCGCGCCGACCGCAAGACGCAGTACGATCAGCCCGACGAACGAACCGGCGAAACCGAGCAGCAGCGTCGCGGCGGACCACAGCGCGAGCGCACCCGCATACAGTACGCGCGGCGACACCTTGTCGACGAGCCAGCCGCCCGGAATCTGCATCAGCGCATAGGTCCAGCCGAACGCGGAGAACACGAGGCCCGCGCGGACCGGATCGATGTTCAGCGCCTTGAACAGCTCGGGCGCCGCGATCGACAGGTTGCTGCGGTCGAGATAGTTGATCACGACGGTGACGAACAGCAGCGCGAGGATCAGCAGCCGCTTGCGGCTCGGCGGCGTGGTGGGAGCCGCGCCCACGGTTGCGCGGGCGGCGGATTCGGATGAGGCGCCGGTGTGCGCGGACGGCCGCGCGTTCGGGGTGGCATGGGTGCGTGACGCGGATTGGGCCACGGTCGTCTCCTGTGTTCTATGCGCCGCCCGGCGCTCGCGAACGAGGCGGCCGAATCGAATGGCGTTGGGCCGAACGTTAGAACCGTGGTGCGGCGTGCGTCAACATTTGGGCAGGCATCCCTATTAATGGGACGTTTGACGCTCAATATGTGGGAACGGGCGCCGACAGGCGTGTGTCGGCGTCGTCACGAACGAGAGCGGCCAGGCGACCGTTCAGCCGCGCGTGCCGTCGTCGCGATAGCCGTTCTTGCCGACGAAGATTTCCTTCAACGCGGCGCGCAGCGTAACCGGATCGTATTGGCCTGGCGCGAGATGAATCACGTAACGCGTGTGGCCGTCGAGACGTGCGGCGATGCCCGGCTCGATCTCGACGTCGATCGTATCGTCCGTCAGCCGGACCGACAGATCCTTGACGCGCAGGTTCAACTGGTCGCGCACCATCACTTCGATCAGCGTGTCGTCCGGAAAGCGCGACAGCGCGAAGCAATAGTCCTGCTCCGCATCGTGACAGTAGATGTTGGCGAAGCTTTCGTCGTCGTCGAGGTCGGACGTGGCCGCGCCGACGGTAGCGTGAAGTTCCATGAACGAAGTTCCTGCCGAAGGGTTAGGTATGAGTGCGAGCGTGCGTCGTCGTGTCGACCGCAGCCGCGCCGCCGGGCATCGCATCGGCGTGCGCGTCGCGCGCCTTCAGCCACAGCCCGAATTCGCGCATGACGTCGACCACCGGCCGCAGACGGTCGCCGTCCGCGGTGAGATCGTACTCGACGCGCACCGGCACTTCCGGATAGACGGTCCGCCGCACGAGCCCCGCGTCTTCCAGCGCGCGCAGGTCGAGCGTCAGCATGCGCTGCGAGATGCCCGGCATGTCGCGCCGCAGGTCGCTGAAGCGGCGCGGCCCGTCGAGCAGATACGACACCAGCAGCAGCCGCCAGCGGCCGCCGAGCAGGCGCATCGCTTCTTCAACGGAACATCCTGTCGCACTCGTTTTCATCGTGCCGAATCCTGGTCGGTAAATTTTTTGTGACTACGGCACAAACGACTGCCGTCTTCCCGGCGCTGCGCCGATGCGAGATATTAGCGCCCGCGTCGCGGCGAATCGATACATGGACCACTCACCAAGGAACCGCATGAAGCTCTATCACGCTCCCGGCAGCTGTTCGCAGGCGATCTGCATCGTGCTGCGCGAAGGCGGATTCGACGCCGAGATCGTCAAGGTCGACGCGCGCAAGCATGTCGTCGAAGACGGCCGCAACTACTACGACGTGACCGAACTCGGCTACGTGCCGCTGCTCGAACTCGACGACGGCACGATGCTGCGCGAAGGGCCAGTGATCGCCCAGTATCTCGCCGACCAGCGCCCGGAAGCCGCGCTTGCGCCCGCTTACGGCACGCTCGCGCGCTACCGGCTGATGGAATGGCTCAACTTTCTCGCCACCGAGATCCACAAGGGCTTCATCCCGCTGCTGTATGCGGTGCAGGCGGGGAAGTACGTGGAGCCCGTGCGGCAGAAGCTCGACGGCCGCTTCGCATGGATCGACCGCCAGCTCGACGGCAGGACGTTCGTTACCGGCGACACGTTCACGGTCGCCGATGCGTACCTGTTCGCGCTGACCGGTTGGGGCAAGGCCGACTGGATGCGCTCGGTGTACCACGCGGATATCGACCTGAGCCGGCATGCGCATCTGCGCGCATGGTACGAGCGGGTGCGCGAGCGGCCGGCCGTGCAGCAGGCGTTGCAGGCCGATGCACGGCCGAACGCGGCCTGACGCGTTCAGCGCGCCAGCGTCAACGCCAGATACCCGGCATAACCCGCGCCGTTCGCGAGCAACGCCCAGGTTGCAAGCCCGCGCGTGTGCGCGTTGACGCGCAGCCAGGCCGCGGCCGCGAGCGTGATGATCACGCCGGTCAGCACTTCGGGGCGCGGCTCCCACGGCGTCAGCATGATGCCGATCGCCGGCAGCAGCGTGCCCTGGAACACCATCGCGCCGGTGATGTTGCCGAACGCGAGCGTGTCCTTCCCACGGCGGATCCACAGCACGCTATTGACCTTCTCGGGCAGTTCCGTCGCGATCGGCACGATGATCAGCGACAGCAGCAGCGCCGACACGCCGAGCACGTGCGATACGCCTTCCACGCCGTGAATGAAGCCCTTCGCCCCGCCGACCAGCAGCGCGACGCCGATCAGCAGTTGCAGCACGATCGTCGCCAGGTTGGTCGGCAGGCCGACGCGCGACAGGAACATCGCGTGCGGCGCCTCGGTGCCGTGCCCGGCATCGACGAGCCCGGTCGACGCGCGGAACGTCATCGCGACGTACATCGCGTAGAGGCCGACCAGCATCGCGGCGAGCAGCGCGCGCACGGCCCAGTTGTGATGCGGAACGAACATCGCGACGGTTGCCAGCGAGAACGCGGCGAGGAAGGTGTTCATGTCGCGCACGAAGCCCGTGCGTTCGGGTGCGATCGTGCCGCGCAGCCCGCGCGAGCGGATCACGGCGAGCGTCATCAGGAACGTGGTGAGCGTCACCAGCATCAGCGGCGCGCCGAGAATCGCGCCGACGCCGATCTCCTCGTTCACGGCCTGGTTCGACGTGCCGCCGGCCAGCGCGAGCAGCGGCACCATCGTTTCAGGCAGCGCGGTGCCGACGGCCGCGAACAGCGAGCCGGTCACGCCTTCGGAAATCTTCAGGCGTTCGCCGAGATGTTCGAGCGCATTGGTGAAGACCTCGGCCGCGACGAGGATGACGACCAGCATAAACGCCAGTTCGACAAACATGAAGGTCATGCGGCACCTCCGCAGGCAGCGGTGGCGTGAGGGAAGCGAACGGGGAGGAACATGGGGACTCCGTGGTCGGACGCTGACGAACCATGGCACATCCGCCGCCGTCCGACCAGGAACGACGCGATGTGCCGATGGTCTCGCCAAGCCGATCGGCCGAACGCGCCACGGCCGCAGGCCGAGTGTGTTGACGCGTTCGCTTTCCGGGGGACGGAAAGCAGGCTACTCCCCAAAGACGGAAAGCAGTCTAGCCGAGCGGTTTTCTTTCGACAAGCCTTCGTCTCGAAAAAGATACCCCTCCATATTATAGGGGCTGCCTTTAGGAGATATACTCCCCTACCCTATACAGGAGCCATCGATGAGTCATACCGTTCGCGAAAAACAGAAGCTGCTGAACCGCGTGCGCCGTATCAAGGGACAGGTCGAAGCGATCGAGCGGGCGCTGGAAGACGAGCGCGGCTGCAACGACGTGCTGCAACTAATCACGAGCTGCCGCGGCGCGATGAACGGCCTGCTGGCCGTCGTGCTGGAAGACCACATCCGGTCGCATCTCGTCGATGCGGACACGCCCGACGCACACGAAGGCAGCGCGACCGAGCAGCTCATCGATGTCGTCCACAGCTATTTCAAGTAAGCGGATCGGAACATGAACGAATTCAAGAGCCCGGCGACCGGCGGCGTGCACAGTCACGCGTTTCTGGGCACCGCCCATGCGCAGAACGAGCGGAAGACGTGGATGGTCATCGGCCTGTGCTCGGCGATGATGATCGCCGAGATCGTCGGCGGCACGCTGTTCGGTTCGCTCGCGCTGGTCGCCGACGGGCTGCACATGTCGACGCACGCGGGCGCGATGCTGATCGCGGCGCTGGCCTATACCTATGCGCGCCGGTACGCCGACGATCCGCGCTTCGTGTTCGGCACCGGCAAGCTCGGCGACCTGGCCGGTTTCACGAGCGCGATCGTGCTGGCGATGATTGCGTTGCTGATCGGCTATGAGGCGATCGCGCGGCTGCTGGCGCCGGTGCCGATTCGCTTCGACGAAGCGATTCCGATCGCCGTGCTGGGGCTCGCCGTGAACCTCGCCAGCGTGTGGCTGCTGAGCGGCGATCACCATCACGGGCATCGTCATGGTCACGATCATCCGCACGACCACGACCACGACCATGACGACGCGCACCACGCGCATCATGGTCACGCTTCGCACCCGGCTGCGCATCGCGACCACAACATCCGGTCGGCCTACGTTCACGTGATCGCCGACGCGGCCGTGTCGGTGCTGGCGATCGTCGGCCTGCTGCTTGCGCGCGCGTTCGGATGGGTCTGGATGGACCCGCTTGCAGGCATCGTCGGCGCGCTGGTGATCGCCAACTGGGCGTACGGGCTGATACGCGATACGGGTGGTGTCCTGCTCGACGTCAACGTCGATCGCAAGCTGACGGACAACGTCCGCCGCGCGATCGAGGCGCTTGGCGACAAGGTCAACGATCTCCACGTGTGGCGCGTCGGCCCCGGGCACATGAGCGCGATCGTGTCGGTCGAATCGGGCGACGCCGCACGCGATGCACGTTTCTACCATGCGTTGGTCGCGCGCTTCGACGGCGTGTCGCACGTGACCGTCGAAGTGACGACGCCTGCGAAGGCGGCCTGATCGTGGCCGTGAAATCGCCGTGTATCGACCTGTGCGCATTCGACGGCCGCACGGGTTTTTGTGTCGGCTGCCTGCGCACGCGCGACGAGGCGCGCGACTGGAAGAAGCTGACCGACCATCGCCGCCACCAGATACTCCACGACCGTACGCGCCGGCAGGCGAAACTCCGGCGCGACGACGCGCAATAGCAAGGGCGCACGCGCTGCCGAAGCCGGCGATCGGCGTCGCCGGCCTGCGGTAGTATCGCTGGCATCCAGTATCGGGATTCCTGAACCGGGAGCGACCCATGCAGACCGACTCGTCGACCGGCATTCTTCGCCAGATTCCGCGCAGCGTGTGGGTGCTCGGCTGTGTCAGCCTGCTGATGGACGTGTCGTCCGAAATCATCCACAGCCTGTTGCCGATGTTCCTGATGACGGGGCTTGGCGCGAGCGCGACGGCGATCGGCCTGATCGAGGGGATCGCCGAGGCGACGTCGCCGGTCGTCAAGGTGTTCTCCGGCACGCTGAGCGACTACCTGCGCAATCGCAAATGGCTCGCGGTAACCGGCTACGCGCTCGGCGCGCTCAGCAAGCCGCTGTTCGCGATCGCGCCGACGATCGGCGTCGTCGTGACCGCGCGGATCGTCGACCGCGTCGGCAAGGGGATTCGCGGCGCGCCGCGCGATGCGCTCGTCGCCGACGTCACGCCCGTTCACCTGCGCGGCGCCGCGTACGGGTTGCGCCAGTCGCTCGACACGGTGGGGGCGTTCCTCGGGCCGCTGCTGGCCGTCGTCATCATGCTGGCGTGGCGCGACGATTTCCGCCTCGCATTCTGGCTGGCCGTGATTCCCGGCGTGCTGGCCGTGGCGCTGCTCGCGTTCGGCATCGACGAGCCGGCGCATGCGCCGGGCGAGCGGCGCGTGAACCCGATCCGCCGCGAGGTCGTCGCTCGACTCGGCGCCCGCTACTGGTGGGTGGCGGCCGTCGGCGGCGTGTTCGCGCTGGCGCGTTTCAGCGAGGCGTTTCTGGTGCTGCGCGCGATGAGCAGCGGCGTGCCCGTCGCACTCGTGCCGCTCGTGATGGTCGCGATGAACGTCGTATACGCGTTGTCCGCTTACCCGTTCGGCAAGCTCGCCGATACGACGAGCCACACGAAACTGATGGTGGTCGGGCTCGTCCTGCTGATCGCCGCCGATATCGTGTTGGCACACGGCGCGTACTGGCCGACCGTGCTCGTCGGCGTCGCGCTATGGGGCCTCCACATGGGGATGACGCAAGGGCTGCTCGCGACGATGGTCGCGCATGCCGCGCCGGCCGAATTGAGAGGGACGGCGTTCGGCGTATTCAACCTGATCAGCGGCATCGTGACGCTCGTATCGAGCGTCGTCGCGGGTGTCCTGTGGGACCGGGTCGGCGCCGCTGCCACGTTCTACGCGGGCGCCGCGTTCAGCGCGGCGACCATCGTGCTGCTCGTGCGTGTTCGCACGTCGTTCGGCGCGGTGCAGGATCGTTAGCGCCGAACGCGGAGAGGCGCGGGCTAACCGTCCGTGCCGCGCGGAAAGTAGAGCGCGAACGTCGTGTGACCGTCACGGCTCGCGACCTCCACCTTGCCGCGATGCAGTTCCATGATCGATTTCACGATCGCGAGCCCGAGCCCCGCGTTGCGCGCCGCGCCGTGCCGCGACGAATCGATCCGGTAGAAGCGCTCGAAGATCCGCTCGACCTGTTCGGGCGGAATCGCGGCGCCGCGATTCGTGACTTCGACGACCGCGTAACCGCCTTGTACGGACACGGCCAGCTCGATCGTCGACGCAGCTTCCGCGTGTTCGAGCGCATTCGACGCGAGGTTGCTCACCGCGCGCCGGAACAGCGTGGCGTCCGCGACGACCGGCGCTTCGCCATGCACGTCGATGCGCACGCCGGCCTCGTCGGCCAACGCCTGGAAGTACGACGCGAGCCGGCGCAGTTCGCCGCCCGCGTCGAGTTCGGCGGTCTTCAGGTGCTGCCGCGCATTGTCGGTACGGGCGAGAAACAGCATGTTCTCGATCATCCGCTGCAGCCGTTCGCATTCCTCGATGTTCGATTCGATCAGCGCTTCGTATTCGTCGGCGGTGCGGGCGCGCGATAGCGTGATCTGCGACGAGCTGATCACGTTCGCGAGCGGCGTGCGCATGTCGTGCGCGAGATCGGACGAGAATTGCGACAGTCGCACGAACGCGCGTTCGAGGCGGTCGAGCATCCGGTTCACCGACGTGGCGAGCTCGCGCAGTTCGACCGGGCCGCCGCGCGCGTCGAGGCGTGCGTTCAGGTTGTGCGCCTCGATGCGCGACGTCTGCCGGCCGAGGCTTTCGACCGGGCGCAGGCCGCGCGACGCGACCGCGTAGCCGAGCGCGCCGACCAGCAGCGCGCCGACGGCCGCCGCGAGCCAGATGTCGACGCGATAGCTTTCGAGTAGCGACCGGCGATCGGTTGCGGTGCGCGCGAGCGCGACCTGGATCGCTTCGCCGGACGGCAGCGTTTCGCGTGCATGCACGCAGCGCGACGTGCCGATGCCGGGCGGCGCGCACGTGAACGGGCTGCCGGCGCTGCCAGCCGGATGCGGCGTAGCGATCACCGACGCGAGCGTATTGCCGGCTTCGTCGGAATGCTCGACGAGCGGATGACGTTGCGCGTCGTAGATGCCGAGATAGACGCCCGGATGCGACAGCAGCACGTCATGGAACACGGCGGGATCGGCACGCAGCGCGGCCGTCGAGCCGCTGGCGCGTGCGAGTTGCAGGAACTGGTTGAGCTTGGCGGCGATCTCGATGTCGTCGCGCCGCGTCAGTTCGGCGGACAGCGAACGATAGAGATACGCGCCGGTCAGCGCGAACACGAGCGCCGCGACGGCGGCGAACGCGAGCGTCAGGCGCCGCAGCAGCGAATACGGCGCGGGGCGCGCGGTCACGAACGATCCTCGAGCACGTAGCCCATGCCGCGAATCGTGTGGATCAGTTTCTTCTCGTACGCGTTGTCGACCTTCGCGCGCAGGCGCTTGATTGCCGCATCGACGACGTTCGTGTCGCTGTCGAAATTCATGTCCCAGATCTGCGACGTGATGAAGGTGCGCGTCAGCACCTCGCCTTCGCGTTCCGCGAGCAGTTGCAGTAGCGCGAATTCCTGCGCGGTCAGGTCGATGCGGGTGTCGGCGCGCCGCACGCGGCGCTTGAGCAGGTCGATCTCGAGATCGGCGACGTGCAGGACGTCGCGCACGTTGCGCGGCGCGCGCCGCAGCAGCGAGCGGATGCGCGCCAGGAATTCGGCATACGCGAACGGCTTGAGCAGGTAATCGTCGGCGCCGAGTTCGAGCCCGGCGACCTTGTCCTCGATCGCCTCGCGGGCCGTGAGCAGCAGCACGGGGGTCTGCTTCTGCGCGCGCAGCCGCCTGAGGACCTCGAAGCCGTCCAGCTCCGGCAGCATCACGTCGAGCACGACGAGGTCGAAATCCTCGTGCAAGGCGAGAAACAACCCGTCCTTGCCGTTTTCCGCGACGTCGACCGTGTAGCTCGCCTCCGTCAACCCCTTCCGGAGGTATGACGCCATCTTGGGTTCGTCTTCGACTATCAGTATCCGCATGGTCGGGCAGGCTGTCCGTGATTCCAGCCGGTCAGTGTAACGCCGGAGCGTACGGCATCGCGCGTGCGCGAAGGATGACCGGCGGATGACGGAATTGTCATGAAAAGCCGGTCATGTTTCGGCCATGCCGTCGTCACCGTGGCGGCGATAAGCTGCGGTCGTCTTGTCCCCGGCGCGCGCCGTCACGGCGCCGCGACGGCCCGAACGATCGCTGTCTGCCCGATTTCGCCTCCATGTCGTACTGGCGCACCTTCCTCGTCGTCGTATTGCTCGCGCTGAGCCTGCCGATCCAGTCGTTCGCGGCTGTTTCGATGCCGTGCTCGGGCGCCGCTGCGCGGCATGGGGACAACGCGTCGCACGCGATGCCGGCCGCGCAGGACGGTCATCGCGATCGCGACGAGCACGCGCGGCACGCGCCGTCGTGTGCCGCGTGCGTGTCCTGCTGCTTCGGCACGGGCATGTCGGGGGCGCTCGCGGTGCCCGCCCCGGCGAGCGTCGGCGTCACGATCGTCGCGCCGCCGCCTTCGGCCGGGGGCGTGTCGTTCCTGACCGGCGGCATCGACCGGCCGCCGCGCCGGATGCCCGCCTAGTCCCTGCCCGCGGCCGACGCGCCGCGATCCGCCATTTGCACCGGGCGCCGTATCGGGCGCGCCGGACGACTTACGACGAGACATGTTCATGCGATTGATCATTGCGGCGCTATTGGGCGCGGCGGCCCTCGTGCCGACGCTCGCGCCCGCGCAAACCCCGTTGCCCGATCCGGCGGACGCCGCCGCGTCGGTGCCGGACGTCACCGTGACGTCCGCGTTCGACGGCTACCGGCCGTATCGGGACGACGCAGGCCCGGGCTGGCAGCAACTGAACCGGGACGTGACGGAGCGGCCCGCGAAAGCACGCACGACCGGCGGCGCGGCCGGCCACGGCGCCGCCCATTCGACGCACGGAGGGGCCGCGCGATGACGACGTTCGCGATATCGCCGAGGATCGGTGTGGCCGCAGTCGCGCTGGCGTTCCTCGCGGGCTGCACGACGTTTTCGAAGGACGGCGGGTTCGACGCCGTGTCGTCCGCCGCATCGGAACGCATCGGCAAGGACGCGGTGGTGGTCAGGACCGACGCCGACCGCGAAGCCGTCGACCGGCGGACGAAGGAACTGCTCGGCAAGCCGCTGTCGATCGACGACGCGGTG
The DNA here is from genome assembly GCF_001524725.1 of Burkholderia sp. MSMB1072. Classification (NCBI taxonomy): domain Bacteria; kingdom Pseudomonadati; phylum Pseudomonadota; class Betaproteobacteria; order Burkholderiales; family Burkholderiaceae; genus Burkholderia; species Burkholderia sp. MSMB1072. The sequence goes on along the minus strand of NZ_LOYC01000057.1, from coordinate 192,757 downwards.
CAGGTCGCGCTGCTGAACAACCGAGGCTTGCAGGCGTCGTACGCGGAGCTTGGGCTGTCGGAGGCCGATCTCGTCCAGGCGGGCCGGCTGCCGAACCCGCGCTTCGCATTCAGCCGCACGCGTGCCGGCGACGGCGAGCTCACGCTCGGCCGCACGTTCTCGGCGAACGTGTTCGCGCTGCTGACGATGCCGCTTGCAACGAAGATCGAGCGCCGCCGTTTCGAGCAGACCAAGCTGGAAACGGCCGATGCGATGCTGAAGGTCGCGGCCGAGGCGCGCCGCGCGTATGTCGAGGCCGTCGCCGCCGAGCAGGCCGCGAACTATGCGCAGCAGGTGCGCGACGCCGCGAGCGCGGCCGCCGAACTGGCGTTGCGCATGCGGCAGGCCGGCAACTTCAGCCGGCTCGACTACGCCCGCGAACAGGCGTTTCATGCCGATGCGGTCGCGCAGCACGCGAAGGCGCGCCAGCGGGCCTTCGCCGCACGCGAGAAGCTCACGCGTGCGATGGGGCTGTGGGGCGAGCGCACGCGGTACGCGCTGCCCGAGCGCTTGCCGGATGTGCCGAAGGCGCGCCCGGACCTGCACGATCTCGAACGTTTCGCGATGAGCAACCGCCTCGACATCCAGGCGGCGAAGCTGCAGACGCAGGGCGTCGCGTCGTCGCTCGGCTTGAGCAAGGCCACGCGCTTCGTCAATGCGGTCGAGCTCGGCTACGTGAACGACTACGAAACCGGCAAGGGCCACGAGCACGGCTACGAGATCGGCGTCGAGATTCCGCTGTTCGACTGGGGCGGCGCCAAGGTCGCGCGCGCCGAGGCCATCTACATGCAGTCGGCGAACCGGCTCGCGAAAACGGCCATCGATGCGCGCTCCGAAGTACGCGAATCGTACGCGGCGTACGTGACGAGTTACGACGTCGCGACGCACTATCGCGACGAAGTCGTGCCGCTGCGCAAGACGATCTCCGACGAACTGCTGCTGCGCTACAACGGGATGCTCGCGAGCGTATTCGAGCTGCTGGCCGATGCGCGCGAACAGGTCGGCGCGGTCAACGGCTACATCGACGCGCTGAAGGACTACTGGTTCGCCGAAACCGATCTGCAGATGGCCGTCGGCGGCCGGTTGCCGTCGCCGGGCGCGACGCATTCCGCCCATTCGGCATCTGAATCCACCCCAGCCGCCGACGCTGCGCCGCAGCCGGCATCCACGCCCGCGGCGCCGTCGGCGCCCGCGACGCAACCGCATCCGGAAGGTCATTGACATGGTGTCCCGTCGACAATTTCTCAGCGGCTCGGGCGCCGCGCTGCTCGGTGCGGCGATGGTCGGCAAGGCCGGCGCCGCATCCCTGCCCGAAGCGCCGACGATGGCGAAGACCGGCACGCAGCCGCCGCTCGTGCCGCCCAACGGCCGCCCGTATACGCCCGTCGCGACGCTGAACGGCTGGTCGCTGCCGTGGCGGATGAAGAACGGCTGGAAGGAATTCCACCTGACGGCCGAGCCCGTCGTGCGCGAGATGGCGCCCGGCATGAACGCGAACCTGTGGGGCTACAACGGTCAGTCGCCGGGCCCGACGATCGAGGCCGTCGAAGGCGACAAGGTCCGCATCTTCGTGACCAACCGGCTGCCCGAGCACACGACGATCCACTGGCACGGGCTGCGGCTGCCGAACGGGATGGACGGCGTGGGCGGCCTGACGCAGCCGCATATCCCGCCCGGCAAGACCTTCGTCTACGAATTCCAGCTCGAAGCGCACGGCACGTTCATGTATCACCCGCACGCCGACGAGATGGTGCAGATGGCAATGGGGATGATGGGCATGTTCATCGTGCATCCGAAGGACCGCGGCACGATGCCGGTCGATCGCGATTTCGTGTTCCTGCTCGCCGCGTACGACATCGATCCGGGCAGCTACACGCCACGCGTGAACGAGATGACCGACTTCAACATGTGGACCTTCAACTCGCGCGTGTTCCCGGGCATCGATCCGCTGCCGGTGCGCGCCGGCGACCGCGTGCGGATTCGTTTCGGCAACCTGACGATGACGAATCATCCGATCCACCTGCACGGCTACAGCTTCGAGGTCGCGGGCACCGACGGCGGCTGGATTCCGCCGGCCGCGCGCTGGCCGGAAGTGACGGCCGATGTCGCGGTGGGCCAGATGCGCGCGATCGAGTTCACCGCCGATCGCCCGGGCGACTGGGCGTTCCATTGCCACAAGTCGCACCACACGATGAATGCGATGGGCCACCAGGTGCCGAACCTGATCGGCGTACCGCAGAAGGGCCTCGCGAAGCGGATCGGCAAGCTCGTGCCCGACTACATGGCGATGGGCAGCACGGGCGGCGCGATGGGCGGCATGGAGATGCCGCTGCCCGACAACACGCTGCCGATGATGACCGGCACGGGCCCGTTCGGGCCGCTGGAAATGGGCGGCATGTTCACGGTGCTCAAGGTGCGGCACGGGCTCGGCCGCAACGACTATCGCGATCCGGGCTGGTTCCGGCATCCGAAGGGCACCGTCGCATACGAATACACCGGCGAAATGCCGGACGGTTGAAGCAGCACGCGGCGGCCGCGCCGGTGCGGCCGCCGGTTTCCATTCACTCACACGGGAGTCGACACGATGAAGAAGGGACTGGTTTTGATGGCGACGGGTTGCGCGCTGGCGTTCTCCGCTGCGTCGTACGCCGCCGGCGACATGGCCGGCATGGACATGAGCGACGGCGCGAAGCAGGGCGTTGCGGCGGCGTCGCGCATGTCGCACGGCGAGATCCGCAAGGTCGACACGGCGGCCGGCAAGCTGACGATCAAGCACGGCCCGCTGGAGAACCTCGGGATGGACGCGATGACGATGGTATTCAAGGTGAAGGACCCGGCGATGCTGTCGCAAGTGAAGGCGGGCGATACGGTCGACTTCGTCGCCGAGGACGTGGACGGCGCGCTGACCGTCGTCGAACTGAAGAAGCCGTGACGCGGAGCGCGAACATGACGATCTCGACATGCAAGCGGCTGGCCGGTTTCATCGCGGCTGCCGCCATCCTTGCGGTCGCACCGGTCGCGGCGTCGGCGCACGGCAAGCTGGAAAGCGCCGCACCGGCGGCCGGCAGCACGGTCGACGCGGCGCCCGATACGGTGCGGCTCACGTTCAACGAAGACCTCGAACCGGCGTTCAGCTCGGTGAAGGTGTCGGATGCGAGCGGCAACGCCGTCACGCAGGACAAGGCGAAGGTCGATGCATCGAACCCGCGCGTGATGACCGTCGCGATGCCGAAGCTGGCAGCAGGCATGTACACCGTGCAGTGGGCGGCGATGACGGCCGATGCGCATCGCACGAAGGGCACCTATACGTTCCGGGTGAAGGAATGAACGACGGCATCGTCGGCCTGTTGCGGCTCGTGGCGGTGGCGATCCAGAACGCCGGGTTCGCGGTGGCCGTCGGTGCGGTGCTCGGTCGCCGCTGGCTCGCGCGCGGCGCGTCCGCATGGCAGCACGACGTCGGCCGGCGGCTCGTCGCGACGCTGCGCATCGCATCCGTCGTATCGCTGCTCGCGAGCGTCACCGCGTTCTGGGCGCACTGCGCGCTGATGAGCGAAGTGCCGCTGCTCGACGCGGGGCCGGCGGTGTGTTCGATGCTTGCGCGCACCGGGTTCGGTCATGCGTGGCTGGCCGGCACGGTGTTCATGCTCGTCGTCGTGCTGCTGTCGTTCGTCGGGCGCGCGAACGACACGCGGTTTCCGTTCGCGATGGTGGCCGCGCTTGCCGCTGTCGCGCTGGCGCGCAGCAACGGCGGCCATCCGGTGGACGCCGGGCTGTTCAGCGTGCCGGTGTGGGTCGACTGGCTGCATCTGCTGGCGATCAGCGCGTGGGTCGGGCTCGTGCTCGTGACGGCGTTCGGCCTGATGCCGCGGCTCGCCCGCATGCCGGCGAGCGAGCGCATGACGGGCGCGGCGTTCGTGCAGTCGCTGTCCGATGCGTCGACCCGCGCGTTGATCGTGCTGTTCGCGACCGGCGCATACAACGGCTGGCGCGGCGTCGCCACGCCCGCCAACCTGCTCGCATCGACGTACGGGCAGATCCTGCTGCTGAAGCTCGCGCTCGTGCTGGTTGCCGCGATGCTCGGCGGGCACAACCGCTTCTTCGGGATGCCGAAGCTGCTGGACGCGTTGAAGGACCCGGCCGCCGCGATGCCGGCACGCGCGTCGAAGCAGTTCGGCGCGGTGCTGCGGATCGAGGCGGTCGTGCTCGGCGGCGTGCTGATGGCGGCGGCCGTGCTCGTGTCGAGCGCGCTGCCGGGGACGGTCTAGCGCGGCGGGTTTTCGTCGGAAGATCGGCTGCATTGTCGAGACATGACCGGACGACGCAGGGCGAAAGCGGCGTGATGACGGCGATTACATCGGCCTGTCTTCCGATTACCGGAAACTGTCATTGAGCGCCGCTAAGCTTTCGTCACCCTCACAACCGGGATTCCCGCCATGCGCTCGACAATCCGCCTGTTTGCCCCGCTATTGCTGCTCCCGACGCTCGCCGCGCCGGTATTCGCCGCGACCGCCGCGCCCGTCAGCCCGAACTGCGGCGGCAGCACGACGCCGATTGCCGAGATCCAGGGGCTGGGCGCACCGTCGCCGCTCGCCGGTCAGAACGCGTCGATCGAAGCCGTCGTCACCGCCGATTTCGGCGGCACGGACGGCTTCGGCGGCTTCTTCGTCCAGCAGGCCGATGCGCAGCGCCGCAACCAGCCGGGTGTGTCCGAAGGCCTGTTCGTCTATGCGCCGAAAGCGCGCGCGAAGGCCGGCGATCTCGTGCACGTGACGGGCAAGATCGAGGAGAAGTACGGGCAGACGCAGCTCACGCTGTCGGGCCCGATCGCGGTGTGCGCGAACGGCCAGACGGTCACGCCCGCGACGCTCACGCTGCCGGTCGACAGCCCGAACGCGTTCGCCGCGTACGAAGGAATGCTCGTGCGCCTGCCGCAGACGCTGAGCGTCACCGACAACTACGAACTCGGCCGTTACGGCAGCGTGATGCTCAGCAACGGCCGCCTGCGCACGCCGACGAGCGTCGTGCCGCCCGCGCAGGCGCAGACGCAGATCGACGCGAATGCGCGCAACCGCCTGATCCTCGACGACGGCTCGAACAAGCAGAATCCCGCGACCGTGCCGTACCCGGCGCCGGGCCTGTCGGCCGCGAACACGCTGCGCGCGGGCTACACCGTGCGCGACGTCGAAGGCGTGCTCGAGGTGCGTTACGGCGCATGGCGCGTGCAGCCGCTGCCCGGCGCGGCCGTGCCGGCGTTCGACGCACGTGCGAACCCGCGCACGAACGCACCGGCGCGCGATCCGAAATCGAACCTGCGCGTCGCGTCGTTCAACGTGCTGAACTACTTCAACGGCAACGGTCTCGGCGGCGGCTTCGACGATCCGAACAATCGCGGCGCGAAGACCTTCCAGGAGTTCCAGCGCCAGGAAGCGAAGATCGTCAGCGCGCTGAAGGCGATCGACGCCGACGTGATCGGCCTGATGGAAATCCAGAACAACGGTTACGGCGAACTGAGCGCGGTGCGCCAGCTCGCGGCGAAGCTCGGCAACCACTGGCGCGTGGTCGATCCGGGCACGTCGCGGCTCGGCGGCGACGCGATCGCGGTCGCGATGATCTACGACAGCCGCAAGGTCGAACCGGTCGGCCGCGCGGCGACGCTCGCGATCGACGACAAGAACCGTCAGCCGCTCGCGCAGTCGTTCCGGCTGATCGGCGGCAACAAGCAGGCGCTGACGGTGGCCGTGAACCACCTGAAGTCGAAGAACTGCCCGGACGCCGCGAACGACGATCTCGACCAGGGCGATGGCCAGGGCTGCTGGAACCCGACGCGCACGCGCGCGGCGGCGAAAGTCGCCGACTGGCTGGCCGGCAACCCGACGGGCGTCCAGAGCCAGGGCGTGCTGCTGATCGGCGACTTCAACAGCTATACGTACGAAGATCCGATCCGCACGCTCGAATCGCGCGGTTACCGAAACCTCGTCGCGCGCTGGATCGGCGCGAACGCGTACAGCTACGTGTACAACGGCGAAGCCGGCTATCTCGACCACGCGCTCGCGACGCTGCCGCTCGCGTCGCACGTGAAGGCCGTGCACGAATGGCACATCAACGCGGACGAGCCGGTCGCGCTGCAGTACACGCTCGCGTACAAGTCGGCCGAGCAGCAGAAGACGTTCTACGCGCCGGATGCATATCGCTCGTCGGATCACGATCCGGTGCTGATCGATATCGCGTTGCCGGGCGGCGGGAAGTAATGGTGGTTTGAGTTCCTGCGACAGGCGCGACGCGCGGCAATGCCGTGCGCCGCGCCTGTCCGGGAAAGCCGTTCGAATACCGGGTAAATAATGCCGCGAAAAATCAATCGAACCGGTATTTTATGGATGACGCAGTGCACATCGTTTCTGCAATTGAAGCGCGATTGAAGCGAATCGAATTATCGAATGACGTGCGCATGTCGCTGCACCGTCCCGATCGATCCGGTGATAATAAAAATGAAAGAATGGTCCTGTCGATCCGAAGGCTTTGAATGCGCTGCGCCAATACGGGAAAGGCTTCTACGTTGTGCGGGAAAAGTAAAATATTCGGCGCGGCATTGCCGATGAAGCGCACCTTGCATGAATAATCCCGTTTTCTTTCAAATTCCAGACACTGTCCGCCCTTCGCATCATTGCGGGATTTTTAATATCCGAATGATCTTTGACAACGCGGCGCAGCACCGCCTATTTTTGTCATGTCGTAAATTTCAGTAATACAAAAGTGGTCCAAACTGCAGGGGGCGCGTCCTGGCATCATTCTCGCCGGCAGTTTGCTGTGTCTGTATCAAGTTCAGTCTCTTAGAAGTCCCATCCAACCGCCGATTGCCGACCGTGCAACGCGAGTGGCGGGCAAGCCTGCGCGTTTCGCGGGCGTCGGCGGCCTTTGTGACGCGGTATCCGAAATCAAAGGGCAGAGATGAAACCAGACAGGAGCAGTACCGGCAGCCGCCGCGTTCGTCGCGGCCGGCTGGGCGGGCTAGGCGCATTGACCGCCATGACACTGGCGCTCGCGGCATGCGGCGGCGACGATTCGTCGTCCGTCGGCGCGTCGAGCCTCGCACAGGCCACCGCGAGCCAGCAGGCCAGCGCGCAGGCGGCCGGCACCCAGGCGCCGGCGGCCAACCAGCCGTACGTCGACCCGGTCGCGTATTCGATGAACGCGACCGACGGCCTCGCGCCGTCGCAGGTGGCCGAGAAAGCGGCCGTCATGCATTACCAGTGGAAGGGCGGCGGCAAGACGATCGACTACACGACGACCACCGGCCACCTGACCGCGCAGGACGCGAACGGCAACGCGGAAGCGTCGATGTCGTATGTCGCGTACACGGCGCCCAGCACGAACGGCAAGCCGCGCCCGGTCACGTTCGTCTATAACGGCGGGCCCGGCTCGTCGTCGATCTGGCTGCGGCTCGGCTCGTTCGCGCCGACCCGCGTGGCCACGCCCGATCCGCTGTTCGGCAACAACTGGCCGAACTATCCGCTCGTCGACAATGCGGAAAGCCTGATCGACACCACCGACCTCGTGTTCATCGACCCGCCCGGCACCGGGCTGTCGGAAGCCGTGTTGCCGAACACCAACCAGAAGTACTGGGGTTCCGACGCGGACGTGAACATCATGCGCGACTTCATCCAGCGCTACCTGAACGTCAACGGCCGCGGCACGTCGCCGATCTACCTGTACGGCGAATCGTACGGCACGCCGCGCACCGACATGCTCGCGCTCGCGCTCGAATCGGCCGGCGTGCACCTGACGGGCATCGTGCTGCAGTCGTCGATCCTGAACTACTTCGCGGATGCGGTGGAAGCGGTGGCGATCACACAGTCGACCGAAGGGCTGCTGCTCGACACCGACACGGTGGCCGGCTATCTGCCGGGCTACGCGGCGGTCGCGGCGTACTTCAACCAGGTCTCTCTGGCGCCGGTGAACCAGGATCTGTACGCATTGCAGACGGAACTGTTCACGACGCTGATCTACAGCCAGCTGCAGAAGTACTCGCAGTCGTGGGTGTTGAGCCAGCTCGGCATTCCGGATGCGCTCGGCACGCCGGTGTTCCCGAGCGATGCGACGCTCAGGCTGTGGTCGATCCCGTCGAGCCTCACGCAGCAGGCGCTGCGCGGCTACTTCAACGCGAATCCGTTCGGCACGAGCCTGTTGCCCGGCACGACGATCGGCCGGTATGACGGGCGCGTGTCGTTGCCGAATTCCGACCCGCGGCTGCAGACCGACGGCGATCCGTCCGACATCCTGATCTCGCAGCCGTTTACGAACGCGCTCGCGACGCAGATGCCGGACTATCTCGGCTACACGGCCCCGAACGCGACGTACCTGCCGCTGAACGACAACATCATCGGCGTCTGGGACTTCTCGCACGACGGCCAGCCGATGCCCGACACGATCCCCGATCTGCTCGGTGCGCTGCAGCTCAACCCGAAGCTTCGCGTGCTTGCGGAGAACGGCTACCACGATCTCGCGACGCCGTTCTTCAACACGGAGAAGCAGCTCGCACGGCTGCAGACGGTCAAGGGCCTGAATCCGAAGTTGCAGGTGAACTTCTTCCAGGGCGGCCACATGACTTACCTGGACGACGTCGCCCGTCCGCTGATGAAGCGGGATCTGCAGACGTTCTACAAGGGCGCGCGAATTCCGACGGCGCTGACGCTGCGCATGCTGCCGCCGCCGTGGCCGGACGAGAACCCGCCCAGCGTGCCGACCGGCAGCGTGCCGGGCGCGACGGCCGCGACGACGCTGGCGGCCGCCCCCTGAGCGACGCACGCCTTGTCGGCGGAACCCTCTATTCATCCATTGAATGCGAGCGATCATGTCCCTAATCCAATTGATGCGGCGTATGTCCCCGTTGATCGTGCTCGGTGCCGTGATGAGCAGTGCCTACGCGTTGCCGCCGCAGGCGGTGGCGCCGGTGAAGCTGCCGCACGGCGGGCGCGGTGTCGACGGTCCGTTCTTTCCTGCCACGCGGGCGGCGCCGGTGTTGCCGTCGACCGGCGCGGCCTTGCAGCAGCAGGCGCAGCAGCGCGTCGACGCGAGGCTCGGCGGCAATACCGTGCTGAGCAACGGCGCAGCCGTGACGAAGGCGCAGGCGCAGAGCAGCGGGCTCGGCTTCGTGTCGAAGCACTTCGACGAGATCGATGCGAAGCACACCGGCCGCGTGACGATGAGCGACGTACGGCAGTTCATCCGGCAGCGGCAGGTGCAGGCGCAGCAGGAACAGCAGGACGAGTGACGTAGCAGGCAGGGGCGGCGGCCGTGCGGCTTGTCGGGCGCACCGGCCGCCGAATCGTCGGCGGGCGTGGCTAAGGCGCGATCACCGTCATCCTGAACGGTCCACCGTGCTCCGCCGCATGCGCGACCGCGTCGTTCGCGTCGTCGAGCGCGAAGGCCGTCACGTCGAACTGTCCGAGGTCGAGCAGCCCGCCGCGAACGAGCCCGGTCATCAGCGTCACGGCTTGCGTCGGGTACATCCATTTACCGCGCAGCGTGATGTCGTTGCGCATGATCCACGGATACGGCAGCTCGAGCCCGGCCCCGCCGAGCATGCCGACGCCGCCCATCAGCACCACGCGCCCGTACGGGCGAACCGCCATCACGGCCGCCCGCACCGTCGTCGCCGGCACCGACGGCGGCATCAGGTCGATCACGCAGTCGATCGGCCCCGGCGCAGCCTGCTGCATGCGGATGCGGTCTCCGGTTTCGTCGCCGGTCAGCTCGACCGTGCGCACGCGGTCGCCGAAGCGGCGTTCGAGATCCGCGAGCACGCGCACGTTGCGGCCGGGCGCGACCACGCAGCGCGCGCCCATCGCCAGCGCCACCGCGACGCAGGCGCTGCCGAAATGGCCGGTTGCGCCGCTGACGAGCACGATTTCGCCGGCGCGCAGGTCGGATGCCAGCAGCCCGCCGTAAGGCACGAGCAGGGTATTGAGCGCGCACCAGCGTGCGGCGTCGGCCGACGCGATCGCGCCGATGCGCACCGCGTTCTCGGTCGGCACGCGTAGCCGTTCGGCGAACGGACCGTCGTGAAAGTAGCGCTGCAACTGCTTGCCGCCTTCGCCGCGCGTGCTCCAGCCCTGCAGCACGATGTCGGGCATTCGCGCGTCGTCGCGCGAGCGGACGGTCGGGTCGCAGAATACCCAGTCGCCCGGCTGCAATTGCGTCGCGTCGGGGCCGGTTTGCCGGACTCGGCCGATCGCGCCGCAGCCGGGCACGATCGGCAGCTCGAGCGGATAGCGGCGCTCGCCGCTGAACACTTCCCGCGCATAGGGCAGAACCGGCGTCGCGACGACGTCCACGACGACTTCGCCGGTGCCGAGCACGGGGTCCGGCATCGTTTCGATCGCGAGCGGCCTGCCGAACGACTTCAGAATCGCAGCTTTCATGACGCTTCCTGACGGTGGGGATGCGTCGATTCTGGCAGGCTTAGAATCTGCAACAAGGCCCGGCGCGAGCCCAGGATGGGCCGATACCACCCTGCCCGGAGCGAACCCGATGACCGTCACCACGCGAACCCCGTTCGGCGATTTCCTGCGCTCGCGGCGCAAGAAGCTGCGACCGGAGGCCGTCGGCCTGCACGGCGGCCCGCGCCGGCGCACGCCCGGCCTGCGGCGCGAGGAAGTCGCGGAACTGGCCGGCATCGGCGTCGACTGGTACGTACGGCTCGAGCAGGGGCGCGACGTCAACCCGTCGGAGGCGACGCTCGACGCGCTCGCGCGCGCGTTGCGGCTCGACAAGGCCGAGGCCCTCCATCTGCGCACGCTCGCACGGCGCGACGGCCCTCGTGCGTTCGTGCCGGAACGCGTGCCGCCGACCCTCGCGCGGCTCGTCGCGCACCTTCAGCAGCCTGCCTACGTGACCGGCCGGCGCTGGGACATCCTCGCGTGGAATGCCGCCGCGGCCGAGGTGCTCGGCTTCGACCGGCTGGCGCAAGCCGATCGCAACATCCTCGTCTACATGTTCGAGACGCCGCACGCGCGTGCGCTGTTCGCCGCGAGCTGGGCCGACGAGGCGCGGCGGATGATCGCGCTGTTTCGCACGAGCCACGATCTCTACGCGAGCGATCCGGCGTTCGTCGCACTGGTCGTGCGATTGCGCGCCGGCAGCAGCGAATTCGCGCAATGGTGGGATGCGCATGACGTGCGCAGCGGCGTGTCGGGCGAGAAGGTGCTCGTGCATGCGCAACGCGGCACGCAGCGCTACGAGTACGCGACGTTCCAGGCGAACGACGATCCCGCGCTGAAGCTGGCGATCTATACGCCGGTGAACGGCGATGAACGGACCTGATGCGGTCGTGACCGGCACCGCCAGGCGGCCACGCAGCGAAGCATCGGCTTCATGCGCGACCGCAGGCGGTCAGGCGTAAGGGTGGGGGTGGCTCACGCCGCCCGTCGAGCGGACAGCCGATTCCACAGCATGCCGGAGCGGCTGCCGCTGCGGCAATACGCGAGCACCGGCTTCGGCAGCGTGTCGACCAGTGCGCCGAACGCGTCGACTTCCGCGTCGCCGATGCGGTCGCGCTCGACCGGCAGGTAGCGCGCGTCCATTCCCAGTTCGCGCGCGGCCGCGGCGATCTCCTCGAACGACGGCTGATCCGCGCCTTCGCCATCCGGCCGGTTGCAGATCACCGCACGAAAGCCCGCATTGCGAATCGCCTTCAGGTCGGCCGGCGTGATCTGCCGCGACGCGGTGAAGCCGGTCGCCGCGGCCGCCCGGCATTGCTCGATCGCCCGCGCGAAACAGCCGATCGCGAAGTCGACGTCCTGCTCCGTCGTGAAGCGCCCGAAACTGATGCGCACGGTACGCCCGGCCGTTTCCGCATCGAGGCCGATCGCGGTCAGCACGTGGGACGGTGCGCCGCTGGTCGAATTGCATGCGGAGGTGGACGACACGGCGAGCGCTTCGCCGAGCATGAACGGGAAGAAGCCCGGCGCATCGACCGTCAGGCTCAGCGTGTGCGGGATGCGGCGGGCGGCCGCCGCGTTCTGCGTGACGTCGCCGAGCGCAAACAGCGCGTCGGTGAGCCGCGCGCCGAGCGCAGCGATCCGCGCGGTTTCGCCGTCAAGTTTTTCGGCGGCGAGTTCGCATGCGACGCCCATGCCGACGATCTGATGCGTCGCGAGTGTGCCCGAACGCAGCCCGCGCTCGTGGCCGCCGCCGTGAATCTGCGGCGCGATCCGGCTCGCGATCTCGCGGCGGACGAACAGCGCGCCGATCCCCTTGGGGCCGTACACCTTGTGGGCGGACATCGACATCATGTCGATGCCGAGCGCGCGCACGTCGATCGGTGTCTTGCCGAGCGCCTGCGCGGCGTCGACGTGGAGCAGCGCGCCGGCGGCGTGCACGATGCGGGCGATCGCACCGATGTCGGTCAGCGTGCCGATCTCGTTGTTCACGAGCATCAGCGACACGAGGCCGGTGTCGGGGCCGAGCGCGGCCGCCACCGCGTCGGCGGTGATTTCGCCGTGGGCGTCGGGCGTCAGGAAAGTGACCTGCATGCCGCGCTTCGACAGGTTCGCCATCGTGTCGAGCACGGCCTTGTGCTCGAGGCGGCTCGTGATCAGGTGGCGCTTGCCGGTCGCGTTTTCCGCATAACCCTTCAGCGCGAGGTTGTTCGATTCGGTGGCGCCCGACGTCCAGACGATCTCGTCGGCGTCCGCGCCGATCAGCGCGGCGACCTGCGCACGGGCGTGCTCGACCTTGTCCTTCGCCTGCCGGCCGGCGGCGTGCGAGCTGGAGGCGGGATTGCCGAAGATGCCGTCGAAGCCGAGGCAGGCCGTCATCGCCTCGATCACGGCAGGGTCGGCGGGGGTCGTGGCTGCGTAGTCGAGGTAGTGCAGCGGGGTGGGTTCGCTCATGTCCGTCTCTTGCTCATTGCGTAGTGACGGAAATGATACGGGGGACAGAAGGGAAAAAGGATCCAAAGTTGGCTGAGGATTCCGCTCGATGTGGAATAACGTTTTCGCCATATGTGGAATGGGGGAATTTGTTTCTTTTTGGGCCAGCCGAGTGCGGTGGCGCCGGCATGCCGGCTCGCGCGTATCGAGCCTCTCGCCTTGCGTCGATATTTCCCACCATCCGAATTCTTCGCAAGCTCCGCACGAGACGATTTTTTCGGTAAGTGAGCGGTAAGTCGACTGGTCCTACAGTAGCCCCCGTTTCGACTGCCGACTCCAGGAAAACGATTGTGAAAATTGCCGCCCGCCGCGCACGTCCGTTATGGCTGATTGCCGCTTCATTCGCACTGTCATCCGCTTCCGCGTGGGCGGACGACGCCATGAGCCCGCCCGATCCCGATCATTCGGGGCTGACCATCCTCGACCACGCGACGAACGTCACGCATTGGGGATTGGGCGCCGGCATCGGCGTCGAACCGTCGGTCTACAGCGGCGACGGCACCCGCGTATTGCCTTTTCCGCTGGTCTACTTCGACAACAAATGGGTGCAGGCCATCGGCACCACGGTCGATCTGAAAATCGGCAGCTGGAGCGGCGTCCATCTCGCGCTGCGTGGCCAGTTCTCGCTGTTCGACGGATACAAGGGCTCGGACGCACCGATCCTGAACGGCATGGACAATCGCAAGGGCGCGTTGTGGTACGGCCCTGCACTGTCATGGAACACGCGCTTCGGCACGTTGTCGGGCAGTTTCCTGCTCGGCGGAAACAAGGGCGAGCGCGCGAAGATCGGCTTCGAGAAGGCGTTCGCGCTCGGCGCGTTTTCGATCGCGCCACATGTCGGCGCGGAATGGTTGAGCAACAAATACGTCGACTACTATTACGGCGTGCGACCATCCGAGGCACGTGCGTGGCGCGCCGCATACAGCGCGGGTTCGGCCGTGAACGTGTCGGCCGGCACCCGTATCGACTACCGGCTGACGAAGCAGCAGACGGTTTTCGTGGACGTGGGTGTGTCCCGACTCGGCGACGGCATCACCGACAGTCCGCTCGTCGGAAGACGGTTCGTTCCCGAGGCCAGAATCGGCTACATGTATCGGTTCAAGTGAGTGCGAGTATGCCAAGGGTGGCGATTGTCGAGGATCACGAGCGCCTGGCCGGGCTGCTGGCTCAGGCGCTGGCGGCGGCGGGGATCGAATCCGACCGGTTCGGCAATGCTCGCGAAGCCGCTTACGGTATCGACCGGGCCGATTACGCGCTGCTGATCGTCGATCGAGGATTGCCCGACGGGGACGGCCTGGCGTTCTTGCGGACGCTGCGCGCGGCGGGGCGCATGATGCCTTGCCTGATGCTGACGGCGCGCGACGCGTTGCATGACCGCATCGACGGGCTCGAAAGCGGGGCCGACGACTATGTGACCAAGCCGTTCGAAATGAGCGAGCTCGTCGCCCGCGTCCGCACGCTGATGCGGCGCCCGGCGCTGCTCACGGCCCTCGTCGCGTCGTTCGCGGACGTGACCGTGGACCCGCCCCAGCGCGCGATGCGCTGTGGCGATCGGACGGTACTGCTGGCGCCGGCCGAACTGCAGATCATGCTCTGCCTGATCGAAGCCGCGGGCCGGACCGTCCGGCATTCGAACCTCGAGCATGCCGCATGGGGGTTCGCGGAGGCGGTCACGCCGAACGCGCTCGAGGTGACCGTGCACCGCTTGCGCAAGAAACTGACGGCGATCGGCGCAACGACGCGGCTCACCAATATCCGCGGCGCCGGCTTCGCGCTGCGCGACGCGTGACGATGCTTCGCCGCGTGTCCCAGATTGCCGCCCCCCGCAGGAAAACCGCGATGTTCCGTCATTGGATCTTGCGCCTGTCGACGCGTCTATGGGTGACCAACGTCGTCGCGTTCGCCGTCAGCCTGGCGCTGCTGTCCGCGCTTTCCATGTATTTTCTCGCTCGATATCCGGAATTTCTCGGGCGGCGCCAGCAGATGGAGAGCATCCGCCATATCGAGGCCGGAATGCGCTTCGACGCGGCCGGGCGGCCGGTATCGGTGCGATTGGGCGAGCATCCGGCGGCGATGTTCCGGCTCTTGCCAACCGACGCGATGTACCGCGTGCTCGATGCGACGGGGAAGGTGTTGCTGGCGTCGACGCCGTCGAACGGCGATCGGCCGTGGCTGACGGAGGATCTCGCGACGGCGGCCGGCAAGGTATTGCCCGTCACGATCGACGGCAAGGCGTACGCGGTCGCGACGCAGCGCGCATCGAACGGTAGCGTCGTCCATTACGTGCAGATGGCGCAAAGCAGGCAACTCGTCGATGCGCTCGTCATGACGAGGATCGATCCGATACCGAAGACCGTCGCGTATGTGCTCGCCATCGCGACCGTCATTTTCGGACTGACGCTGCCGTTGACGATCAGTCACGTGCTGAAGCCGTTGCGGGAAGTATCGCGTGCCGCGCGGGAAATCGAGCCGCGCAATCTGAAAACACGGCTGTCTTCGGCCGGTATTCCCAGCGAGATCAAGCCGCTGATCGATGCGTTCAACGACGCGCTGAGCCGGCTCGAGAATGGCTTCGCCGTTCAGCAGCAGTTTCTGGCCGACGCCGCGCACGAGTTGCAGACGCCGCTCACGCTGGTCAGAGGGCAGATCGAGCTGCAGCCCGACATCAGCCAGAAAGCGCTGCTGCTTCGCGAGATCGACTTGATGGCCCGGCAGGTCAAGCAACTGCTGCATCTGGCCGAAGTCAGCGAAGCGCAGAACTTCAGCTTCGACGACGTGAACGGCGACGAGGTCGCGCGCGACGTCGTGAGCTTGCTGGCCGGCAAGGCCGATGCGAAGCAGGTGAAGCTCCATATCGAAGCGCGCGATTCCGCGTCACGCATACGGGCGGACGGCGGAGCGCTTTTCATCCTGCTCAAGAACCTTGTCGAGAATGCGATCAATGCGTCGCCGTTGGATGGCGTCGTCGTGCTGACCGTTCTCGAGACGGCGATTCATGTCGACGATGAAGGGCCGGGCATTCGGCGGGAGCATCTTCCGCTGCTTTTCGACCGATACTGGCGGGCGCCGGATTCGCGGTATGACGGCGCTGGGCTCGGGCTGGCGATCTGCAAGGAGATCGCCGAGGCCCATCGATGGAAGTTGACGGTCGATGTACTCGCAACGGGGACGCGGTTCAGTGTCTGGTTTTAGTTGGCATGAAGGGATTTCGACCCCTCATGCAAGCCGCGCGGGTCCGTGGGTTACCTTGGTGACGGGTGCGGAGGAGTGCGCCTGTCATGCTGACGTGTTGCTTATCACCGCCCCCTTGTCCGACGTCGATTTTTCGATATAATGAACCCACGTTCGGAATGACGAACGTGAGAATTCAAGCATCCAGAGTCGGGTTATCCGACGCCAACCTGCCCTCCCGGGCAAGGTGGACGCCCTCGAGGCGATGCGGCCGATTGACGGCAACGAAGCGGGAGCAGCATGGCTGGCACCGGTTCGATCACCATTCATCCGGAGCAACCATGAGCCAAGTTTCCTCCGCTTCCCGCCCGACCGTCTGTGAAGACTGGTCGCACTTCCTTCCCGGTTTCACGTTGACGCATACGGTTCATCTCGTGTCGAGACGGATTCCGGGCATCGTTTCGACCGCGGAGGCCGTACTTGAAGGCGAAACCGCTACGGTCGATCGGTGGGCCATCACCCGCTGTGGCGATGTGCTCGAACAAAAGATCGTGCTCGGCGAAATGACGGAAGGGCAAGCGGTGCGGCTGCGTGAGCGGCTTGCCGCGCTGGAGGGGGTGCTTCGGGCCAAGGTGGAACATCATTTCGTTCGGGCGGGGTCGGCTCGTTAGAGATGTGTGCGCGGCATCGCTGTATTGGCTGACAAGGGGGAAACGCCCCCTTACTCCACCGTCACCGACTTCGCCAGATTCCTCGGCTTATCGATATCCGTCCCCCGCGCCAGCGCCGCGTGATACGCGAGCAGTTGCATCGGCACCGTATGCAAGATCGGCGACAACGGCCCGTAATACTCGTTGAGCCGAATCACCTCGATCCCTTCGCTCGGCACGATCCCGCAGTCCACATCCGCGAACACGAACAGCCGCCCATTCCGCGCACTGACCTCATGCATGTTCGACCTGAGCTTCTCGAGCAGCATGTCGTTCGGCGCAACCGCGATCACCGGCATTTCATTGCTGACGAGCGCCAGCGGCCCATGCTTCAGCTCCCCCGCCGGATAAGCCTCCGCATGAATATACGAAATCTCCTTCATCTTCAGCGCCCCTTCGAGCGCGATCGGATAATGCATCCCGCGCCCGAGAAACAGCATGTTGTCGCGTCGCGCGAGCAACTCCGACCACGCCATGATCTGCGGTTCCAGCGCGAGCACCTTCGACATCGCATCGGGCAGATGCCGCAGCGCGCGCAGATGCTCCTTTTCTTCATCGTCGCTCAATCGCCCGCGCACCTGCGCCAGTGACAACGTCAGCAGGAACAGCGCAACGAGCTGAGTCGTAAACGCCTTCGTCGAAGCCACGCCGATCTCGATCCCCGCACGCGTCACGAATTGCAGCGCGCATTCGCGCATCAGCGCGCTCGTCGCGACGTTGCAGATCGCGAGCGTGTGCGTCATCCCGCTGCGTTTCGCGACATGCACCGCGCCGAGCACGTCAGCGGTTTCACCGCTCTGCGACACCGCAACCACCAACGTGCGCGGATTCGGCACACCGTCGCGATAACGAAACTCGCTTGCGATTTCCACACTCGCCGGCAGCTTCGCGATGCTCTCGATCCAGTACTTCGCCGTCAGCGCCGCGTGATAGCTGCCGCCGCACGCGAGCAGCAGCACCGAATCGACGTCGTTGAACACGCGCCACGCGCCGTCGCCGAACAGCTCCGGCATGATCGACGAAACGTCGAGCAGCGTATCGGCCACGGCCTGCGGCTGCTCGAAGATCTCCTTCTGCATGTAGTAGCGATACGATCCGAGATCGGCCGCGCCGCTATGCGCGGCGACGCGTTGCACCGTGCGCTCGACGCGCTGGCCGGCCGCGTCGACGATCCAGTAGCGATGCAGTTGAATATCGGCGACGTCGCCGTTTTCCAGGTACGCAATGCGATCGGTGATGCCGGACAGCGCAATCGCATCGGACGCCAGAAAATTCTCGCCTTCGCCGACCCCGACCACGAGCGGCATCCCGTCGCGCGCGCCGACGATCCGGTGCGGCTCGTCGCGGCACATCACCGCGATCGCATAGCTGCCGCGCAGTCGCGCGACCGCACGCCGGACCGCCTCGAACAGGTCGCCGTCGTACAGGTGATCGATCAGGTGCGCGATCGCCTCGCTGTCGGTCTGGCTCGCGAACACATAGCCGTGCGCCTGCAGTTCCGCACGCAACTGGTCGCAGTTTTCGATGATCCCGTTGTGCGACAGCGCGATGCGCGCGTTGGCGTCGCTCGGCGAGAAGTGCGGATGCGCATTGAGCGTGACGGGCGCGCCATGCGTGGCCCAGCGCGTATGCGCGATGCCCGTGTAACCGGACAACCCCTGCGTGGCGATCTCGCGCTGCAGGTTCGCGACACGATCGACGCTGCGGGCGCGCGCCAGCGCGCGGTCGCGGTAGACCACGACGCCGCACGAATCGTAGCCGCGGTATTCGAGCCGCTTCAAGCCGTCGACCAGGTTCGGCAGGATGTCCCGCTGGGCAACCGCCCCGACAATTCCACACATATCGCGCTCCGTAAATGTCCCGTCTGGATCAGTGAGAGCGATGGTAGAACCAGTAAAATGGAATTTAATTTCAAAAAACGGCAACAAGTGAAATGAATGGAGGATCGGCTATCATGCTGAAATTAAATTTCGCTCATTGACCGGAAGGAGTGGCCGATGGCCGGCATCACGCTCGACGACCTCGACCTGCGCATCCTCGCGATCCTGCAGGACGACGCGTCGGTCTCGAACCTTCAACTCGCCGAGCGCGCGCTGTCGTCGCCGCCCACCTGCATGCGTCGCGTGCGCCGGCTGACGGAGGCCGGCGTGATCCGTCGGCAGGTCGCGGTGCTCGACCCGGTCGCGATCGGCACGGCCGTCACCGCGCTGATCGAGATCAGCCTCGACCGGCAGACGGCCGAGGACTACGACGCGTTCGAAGCGTACGTGTGCGCGGAGCCGGCCGTCACGCAGTGCTATCGGGTGTCTCCGGGGCCCGATTTCGTCGTGATCGCCGATCTGGGCGATGTCGCCGAATACGACGAATTCGCGCGGCGGCTGTTCACCGGCGCGTCGAATGTACGCAACGTGCGGACGTTTTTCTCGACGCATCGCGCGAAATTCGAAGCGAACGCGCGGGTCGCGCATGCGATGCGCAAGCGCGGCGGCTAGAGGGTAGCGGGGGACGGGCCGGCATTGTGACGGAAAGTGTCGCAAATCGACATCGAGCCGAACGTAGATCGCCTGTCTGCAGAACCTCCACGGTCGGCGCACTCGATGTCGATCATGATCATGTAACGTTTTTTCACGTTTCTCGTTCTGGATACATTGACGGACTTTACGCATTCAACTCTCACGATTTCGGACCCGTGATGGAGTCGTGCGTTGAGTTTTTATCGGAATCATGGTCGCTCCTTTGATTGATGTCCGCATCAACGGCCATTGCTCGACGCACGCTGAACCAAAAATCGCAAATCAACGTTACTCAAATACTGAAAATTGTTAATTGTCTTGTCTTTAAAATAGGGTGCTCTATTTTGAGACACACTGCGCGAAGTCGACGATCTATTTGATTATTCCTGACACTGTGGTTTGTCGGGTTCCTGCTACCTTCCGAATGGGCAAGGAATACGGTTTAATGCAGATGGATCATTCTCTGGGTTGTTGGACCCGAGGAAATAAGGTGGGCAAGATGACAGCATTTAGTATTGATTTCGTTAATGACATGGAACACGAACACCTTATGGCCGAAGTCAGCTTCGAAGGGCAGAGGTTGTGCGTCATCGATAAAGAAGCTGGGAACGATAAAATGAAGATCGAATTCTTGGTTGATCTATACATGCTGCCGGACAGCGTAAAAATGAAATTCAATCTCGATGAATTTCTCAAAATATTGGCGACGGCAAAGACTGAGTTGGCGCAGTGTGCATAGGCCATTTTCTGGTTTTGCACGGAGTCGTCAATGAAGCTTTCGATCTATAATCGCGTTCGTTACATTGGTCCGGTGAATATCGAGGAATCGATCATCCCGGGGCTACATCATTGAAGATTATGGCAACGGTAATTGCGAAGTCGAATTTTCAAGGCCGGATGGAACCACTAAAGCGTTAACAGTCATCACTGCGGACAGGTTGGCGTCGGGTGAAGAATGATTGTTCTGAGGCGCTTGCATGTGCAAGCGCCTCAGTATCATTCGACCAGGCAGAAGCGACGCAACTATTTGCATCGAACGCGCCCGGATCAATTAAAATTGGCAATGCGACGTTCGTGTGTCCGTAGGATTGGAGGGTTGACTGATGCAAGCAATAGTGAAAGACATTTCGAATGGCTTCTTCGATTTGAAAACGTTTGTGCCGGATGATCCGCATTGTTTTGATTTGCTTGTTCGCATTTGCATCGGTCGAACTGATACGGTAGGGGCAGATGATTTTTATCTCAACATCTGCACTCCCGAATGGCTTGCCAAAAACATCTGGCAACCAACATGGGGTCGACATATGCTTATCGTTCGAGAATACAACTTATCGGTGATTGAGAAATTCATCGGCGATTACGTTGCCACCTGTCAAGGCGATAAATGGAACGCTATTGGCGAAAGGCTCGGGCGAATGTTTGCGTGGGAGTTCGAAGACTACAAGCGATGACGAATGAAGACCCGGCTCAAGACTGTGTTTTGTACTTTCATGTTAGGCAAATCGATTGCTTAACGCATCCCGCCGCTCGCGATGATCGTTTCGCCCGTCACCCAACGTGCGTCATCGGACGCGAGGAACGTCACCATGTCCGCAATGTCGTCCGGCTGACCGATGCGACCGAGCGGCGTTTGCGCGACCATCGCGCCTGCGAAATCGCTGCCGATGACGCCGCGCGCTCGCGAGCCTTCCGTGATCGGATTCACGCGGATTTTGCGCGGGCCAAGTTCTTTGGCGAGCGACGCGTCAAGTTAAAAATTGTCAGGCGAAGCCGACTGTCGCATACGTCGCAATTGAATTGAGTAAGAGAGTGGATGATGCGTTGATATTTAGTCGCCTGGCCGATATGCTGCGCCCTACATTCCGCGCCCGTACGTGCGACCGTCTCGCCTGCAAAAACAATGAAGCTCAAACCAAAAATTGTCGCGTTGGCGGTCGTGGTTCCACTCGCTGCGCAAGCGCAACAAAATCCCGCTGAACAGGCAGCGCGCGCAGCCGCGCAGCAGGAACGACATTTTCAACGTCGGCGTGAGTCAAGACCTCGAACTCGGGGACAAGCGTCTCGGTTCGCATGGCTGGAACGGTTTCTATTCAATCCCATGGGGCTATTGGACGGCGACGCTTTCCGCGTACACGAACACCTACTACCAGCAGATCGCAGGCGTTAATCAAACCTTCGTCGCGAGCGGTAATTCGAAGACAGTCGATTTCAAACTCGCCCGTGTGCTCGCGCGCAGCCAGAACGACGTGTTCGGCGGCTATGTGCGCCTGTCGCGCCGCTTCGGCCAGAGCTTCATCGAAGATACGGAAATTCCGCAACAACGCCGCAACAACACGTTCATCGAACTCGGTCTGACCGATCGACACTATTTCGGCGGTGCTCAATTCGACGGCACGCTCGCGTACCGTCAAGGCGTCGGCGGGCTCGGCGCGCAGGACGATATCCCCGAGCTGAATGGAGACCAGACCTATCGCCTCAAAATGGCAGTGCTCGACGCGAACCTGTCGGTGCCGTTCGCGATCGCGCAGCAGCCGTTCCGCTACGTCACGACGCTCCATGGCCAGTACACGGGCAACACGCTCTACTACATCGATGATCTGACGATCGGCAGCCGCTATACGGTGCGAGGCTTCGACGGCGAAACAATGCTGGCCGCAGCGCGCGGCCTTTACTGGCGCAATGAACTACAAATGCCGATCGGGCAGACAGGCCAAGCCGTTTACGCCGGGCTGGATTACGGCCGCGTATGGGGCCCGCAGCCGGTCGCGCTCGTCGGCACGCAACTCGCCGGTGCGGTGATCGGCGTCAAGGGCAGCGTAGCAACCCGCTACGGCGCTTACGGATACGACCTGTTCGCGGGTACACCCGTCTACAAGCCGTCCGGATTTCCGACCGCGCGTGTGACCGTGGGTTTCCAGCTCACCGCGCAATTCTGAAATCGCCGGCGCCTCAGAACGCCAACGCCTGCTGCGCTGGATGCCGCGCCCCGCGCCGAAACCCCGCGCCTTCGAGCGACAGTAGCGCACGCTTGCGGTCGATGCCGCCCGCATAACCGGTCAGGCTGCCCGATGCGCCGACCACGCGATGGCACGGCACGATGATCGACACCGGATTGCGGCCGACCGCGCCGCCCACGGCGCGCGCGCCGCTCATCGGCAGCCCGATGCGCTCGGTGATGTCGCCGTACGACACGAGTTCGCCGAACGGGATCGCCAGCAGTTCCTGCCATACCCGTCGCTGAAACGCAGTGCCGCGCAGGTGGATCGGCACCGAGAACGTATCGCGTGCGCCGGTGAAGTACTCGGCGATTTCTTCCGCGACCCGGCGTGCGACCGGCGACGTGGAGAGTGCGTCCGCTTCGCGCACGATCGCCAGCGACGGGAAGTATTTCTGACCGACGAAGTACAGGCCGGTCAGCACGTCGTCCTCGATGCGCACGGCGATGTCGCCCAGCGGGCTCGGAATCAGGTGAGCGGGAGTCATCGCGACATCTCTCCATGAAGGCGCCATGCATGCAATGCGGCATACGCGCGCCACGGCGCCCAGCGCGCCGCCGCGTGCGGCGCGGAGGACGGCCCGCGCGCGGGTTCGGTGCGGGCGGGCAGCCATGCGTCGTCGGCGGGGAATGCGTTCGGCCATGCCATCGCGCGCATCGCGACGTACTGCACCGCGCGTTCGTCGAAGCCGGGCAGCGCGCGCAGCGCGGCGAGCGTCGCATCGAGCGGCGCCATCGGTTCGAGCGCGAGCGTGCCGTCGTCGACGGCGCGGGCGAGCGACACGATCGCGCGTGCGGTGTCGCGCTCGATGCCGATCGTCTCGAGGGCCGAAGGCGGCAGCATGGCCAGCGTCGCGGCGCAGGGCAGTGCATGCGTGAGGCCCTGCGGTGCGCCGTCGACCGGGTGACCGAAGCGTGCCGCGATCCGTGCGAGCGACGGCGTATCCGCTTGCGCGGCCGCAAGCTGTTCGCCCGCGAGGGCGCGAATCGCAATCTCGAGGCCGTCGAACGCGCCGGGCGCGCGCAGACCCGGCGCCCCGCTCGCGAGATCGCCGAGATGCGCATCGATCACGTCGGGGCGGCTGTCGAGATCGAACAGCCGGCGCACGCGTGCGAGCACGGCCGGCACGACCGGCGTGAGCGCGGGCGACACGGTGACGGCCAGCGCGAAGCGCTGCGGCACGTGCGCGACGGACAGCCAGCCGGCCACGCGGCGGCCGCCGTTCCGGGCCGGCAGGTCGACGACGCGGGCATAACGCTGCGCGTCGATCCGTTCGACGCCATCGATCTGCCGCTGCGCGAGAAAACGCATCAGGTCGGCCCATGCGAACGGCGGCCGGTACGGCAGCGGGAAGGTCATGTCGCCGTCGGCCGATGCACCGGCCCCTTTACGCAGTCGCAGCGGATTGAGGCCGTAGCGCTGGCGGAACAGGTCGTTGAAGCGCCGCACGCTGCCGAACCCGGCCGTCGACGCGACGACGGCCACCGGCAGCGCGGTATCGGTCAGCAGCCGCTTGGCCATCAGCAGCCGCTGCGTCTGCGCGAACTCGACCGGCGACACGCCGAACTGCACACCGAAGATGCGACGCAGATGGCGTTCGGTCACGCCGACGCGCCGTGCGAGCGCATCGACGGAATGCGCGTTCAGGAAACCGTCGTGGATCAGCGTCGCGGCCGCGTCGGCGAGATTGCCGGACAGGTCGAGCAGCCCGTGGCCGGGCGCGAGCTCGGGGCGGCAGCGCATGCAGGGCCGGAAGCCGGCTTTCTCGGCGGCCGCGGCGCTCGGGTAGTAGCTGCAGTTCCGCGCCTTCGGCGGCTTCACCGGGCAGACGGGGCGGCAGTACACACCGGTCGTCGCCACGCCGACGAAGAACCAGCCGTCGAAGCGGCGGTTGCGCGAAAGCAGGGCGTCGTAGCAGGTGTCGGGATCGAGGCGCATGGGACGACTGTAAACCATCCCCGCCGCCGATTCTGGCTGGAATCGGACATGTGTCTCAGCCGCCGCGCGCCCGCTGCGCCCCAGCGGGAAAATCAGGGGAAAAACGGTTAATGCCAATCTGCGGAACAGTCGTCTCTTTTGCCGCGGCCAATTTGAGACGACTCATCGAAATCCCCGACTGACACGGCCCCGGCACACACTTATTCTTTGAAAAACGTTTTCCAGACGGATTGGCGAAACGTGCCGTGCGCAGCCGCGCGCCGCCGTTCGCCCCGGCGCCGGTCGCCGGTCAACGAACTTCGTGCGGCGCGACGGGCGCGACCGCGCATCGAAGACATTCATGCCCACTGCCGTCGTCGGCGCCGTGCGCGCGGCCGCCAGCCGCTACCGCTGGACCGTCTGTGCACTGCTGTTTTTCGCGACCGTCATCAACTACATGGATCGGCAGATCCTCGGCCTGCTCGCGCCGATGCTCCAGCACGACATCGGCTGGAGCCAGGTGCAGTACGGCCGCATCGTGATGGCGTTTTCGGCGTTCTATGCGCTGGGCCTGCTCGGTTTCGGGCGCATCGTCGACTGGCTCGGCACGCGCGTGTCGTACGCGATGGCGATGCTGGTGTGGAGCATCGCCGCGATGCTGCACGCGGCGGTCGGCTCGGTGACGGGGTTCGCGTTCGTGCGCGCGCTGCTCGGCATCGGCGAGGGCGGCAACTTCCCGGCCGCGATCAAGACGACGGCCGAATGGTTCCCGCGCCGCGAACGCGCGCTCGCCACCGGTATCTTCAACTCGGGCGCGAACATCGGCGCGGTGTTCGCGCCGGCGATCATTCCGGCGATCGCCGTGGCCTATGGCTGGCGCGCGGCATTCGTGATCATCGGCGCGATCGGCATCGTGTGGCTCGCGGTGTGGCTGGTGATGTATCGCACGGCCGACACGCGCGCACTCGCGGCGGAGTACGACGAGCCGCGCGACGAAGCCGAAGCGCTCGACGCGGCGAATGCGAACGCCGGCGCGCCGCGCTGGGGCGAACTCATCCGCAAGCGCGAGACGTGGGCATTCCTGGTCGGCAAGTTCCTGACCGACCCGGTGTGGTGGTTCTACCTGTTCTGGCTGCCGAAGTGGCTCAACGAGTCGCGCGGGATGGACATGCAGCACATCGGTTTGCCGCTCGTCTGCATCTATGCGCTGACGACGGTCGGCAGCATCGGCGGCGGCTGGCTGTCGTCGATGCTGCTGCGCGCGGGCTGGAGCGTGAACCGTGCGCGCAAGACGGCGATGCTGATCTGCGCCTGCTGCGTGCTGCCGATCGCGTTCGTGTCGCAGGTGCAGAGCCTGTGGATCGCAGTACTGATCGTCGGCCTCGCCGCCGCCGCGCACCAGGGCTGGTCGGCGAACCTGTTCACGACCGCGTCCGACCTGTTTCCGCGCCGCGCGGTCGCGTCGGTGGTCGGCATCGGCGGGATGGCCGGCTCGATCGGCGGCGTGCTGTTCTCGGAAGTGATCGGCCAGGTGCTGCAGCGCACCGGCCACTATTGGGTGCTGTTCGCGATCGGCGCGTCGGCCTACCTGATCGCGCTGGCCGTGATGCACGTGCTCGTGCCGAAGATGAAGCCCGCGAAACTCGACGCATGAATCGCGTCGTTGCAAACGAACGCGCCGCCTCGGACGGCGCGTTTTTTGCGTTCGGGGCGGTGACGGGGCGCGACCGCGTCAGCCGGCCGCGGCCGTCGACGCGCGCATGATCAGCCGCGGCTCGAACGTCGAATAGCTCGCGTCGGTGCGCCCGGCGAGCGCGTCGATCAGCTTCTGCATCGCGAGCTCGCCCATGTTCTCGCTCTGGATGTCGACGGTCGTCAGCGCGGGCGCCGCGTATTCGCCGTACGGCACGTTGTCGATGCCGGCGACGGACACGTCCTGCGGCAGCCGGAAGCCGAGCGACGCGGCCTCCTTCATGAAGCCGAGCGCGATCAGGTCGTTGTAGCAGATCACGGCCTGCGGGCGCTGCGGCCCGAGCATCACACGCGAGCATGCGCGCTCGCCGGCCTCGGCGGTCGGCGCGTGCGCGTCGTGCACGTCGAGCGTGAGCCCCGCTTCGGCGAGGCAGTCGCGCGCGCCCTGGATCCGTTCGTCGTTCACGCGCGCGGTGCCGAAGCCGAGATACGCGATGCGCGTATGGCCGAGGTTGAGCAGGTGGCGCGCGAGCATGTAGGTCGACAGCCGGTTGTCGATGCCGACGCTCGGAATCGGCAGGCCGGGGCTGCGACGCAGCAGCACGAGCGGCTTGTTGAGGTCGAGCATCCAGCCGGCTTCCTCGTCGGGCATCCGCGTGCTGACGATCAGCCCGTCGACGCGCTGGGCGAGCGCCTCGATCAGCGAACGTTCGCGCGCCTGGCTCTCCTCGGTATCGACGAGCAGCAGCGTGTAGTCGTGCTGCAGCGCGACGCGGTTCGCGCCTTTCACCACGTTCGTGAAATGCGGGTTGCTGATGTCGAGGATCACGAGGCCGATGGTGCGCGTGCGGCCGGTGATCATCGAGCGCGCGAGCGGGTTCGAACGGTAGCCGAGCCGCTCGATGGCCTCCTTCAGCCGTGCCTCGACGGTCGGCGAGAAGCGCTGCGTGCCGTTCACGTACTTCGATACCGTCGCGACCGACACGCCGGCTTCCGCGGCCACGTCGCGGATCGTCGGGGAAACTTTTTTCATCCGCAGGGTAACGTTTTCGTTCGATAACGCCGGATTGTGGCAGAAAAATCCGGCGCACGGCCAGCGGTCGATATCGGGAAAGTGCGGATGGCTGCGAGCGGTTCGGCCATTGACGTTCGGCGCCTCGGCCGCGTATAGTTGGAAAACGTTTTCCGATTGAGATCGATTCAAGGAGATTCGATGAACGCCTCATCCACCGCCGCGCGCAAACCGTTCGGCCGCCTGCTGCTGACGGGCGCGGCCGGCAACCTCGGCCGCCAGTTGCGCGGCGCGCTCGCCGACTGGGCCGACGTCGTGCGTGTCAGCGATATCGCGGCGCTGGGCGACGCGGCCGCGCATGAAGAAATCCGCGTGGTCGACCTGGCCGACCGGCCGGCCGTGATGCAACTCGTCGACGGCGTGGACGCGATCGTTCACCTCGGCGGCATTTCGGTCGATGCGCCGTTCGACGATCTGGTCGGCGCGAACATCACCGGCACGTACAACCTGTACGAAGCCGCGCGCAAGCACGGCGTGAAGCGCGTCGTGTTCGCGAGCTCGAATCATGCGATCGGTTTTCATCCGGTCACCGAAGTGCTCGATGCCGATTCGCCGCTGCGCCCCGACAGCCTGTACGGGGTGACGAAGTGCTTCGGCGAATCGCTGTCGCGCTACTACTTCGATCGCTTCGGGATCGAAACCGTCTGCCTGCGGATCGGCTCGTCGTTCGAGGTGCCGAAGAACCCGCGCATGCTCGTCACGTTCCTCAGCTATCGCGATTTCATCGAGCTCGTGCGCTGCTCGCTGCTGACGAATCGCGTCGGGCACGCGATCGTGTACGGCGCGTCGGACAACCCGGTGAAGTGGTGGGACAACACGAAGGCCGGCTTCCTCGGCTTCCGCCCGCGCGACAGCTCCGAGCAGTTCGCCGGGCTGTTTCCGGTGACGGCGCCGACCGCCGAGTACGACGATCCCG
This sequence comes from Burkholderia sp. MSMB1072, assembly GCF_001524725.1. Classification (NCBI taxonomy): domain Bacteria; kingdom Pseudomonadati; phylum Pseudomonadota; class Betaproteobacteria; order Burkholderiales; family Burkholderiaceae; genus Burkholderia; species Burkholderia sp. MSMB1072. The sequence continues at coordinate 164,802 of NZ_LOYC01000057.1, read as the reverse complement.
CGCAGCGGTTCCAGGGCGGCGGCTTCGTCGTGGGCGAGCCGATGGAGCGGAAGGCGTCGTAAGCGTCGCCTGCGTCAGGCATCAACGCAGAATGTCGGTCGCCTTGTGCCGCTCGTCGACGCCGTCGATCAGGATCAGCGGGCCGCTCGCGTGCCGTGCGCGTAGCGGCTGGATCTGCCGGTACGCCTCCGATTCGTACCATTCGCGCGCCGTGTCGAGGTCGGGAAACGCGATCGCGATCAGATCGCCGCGCCATACACCTTCGCGTACTTCGGGCCGTGCGCCGTGAATCACGAAATGGCCGTCGTATGGCGCAAGCGTGCCGTCGATGCGTTCGAGGTATTCGACGATGTCGTCGCACATGTCGACGTCGTGCAGGTGGGCGATGGCGTAGGCGGTCATGGCAGGCTCCTTGGCGGGATGCGGTTCGAGAGTCGTTGGAGCCATGATCGTGGCGCGGGCGGCGCGCGTCGATTACCTGCGACGTAAGCAAAGCGCGGCAACCGCGCCACATCGTGTTTCAGGCCGCGGCGCGCATCGATCGATGGATGAAGCAGCGTAATCCCACGGCACAATCCATCACGCCCGCTTGCGCGCCGGCCGCGCCACGGGCGCCGGCTCCAGCGGCTCGCTGGCCTGCTCGCACAGCCGGTCGAGCATCCGTTGCGCGGCGCCCGCGCAATCCTCGCCCGCCGGCTTGTTCTCGATCGCGTCGATCAGCGTTTCCAGATGCTGCCGGTTCTGCGCGAGCCGCCGTTCGAGCAGCGCGATTTCGCCGACCTTGTGCCGCAGCGCGACCAGCAGTTCGTCGCGCGGCCATGCGCCGAGATCGGGCGGCAGCACCGCGCGGATCTCGTCGAGCGCGAAGCCCGCGCGTTGCGCGCGGTCGATGATCGCGAGCCGCGTCAACGCTTCCGGCCCGTATTCCCGATAGCCGTTCGCCTGCCGGCGGGCCGGTTCGAGCAGGCCGCTCGCTTCGTAGAAGCGGATGCGCGACGCCGCGAGGCCGCTCGCCTTCGCCAGTTCGCCGATTTTCATGGGGGCTCCAAAAAGGCTTGACCTTAAAGTTGACTTTAAAGTTATCGTGGGCCATCGTCAATCGAGGATCTGCCACCATGAATCTGTTTGCGCCCCTCACACTGCCCAATGGGGCGGTGATTCCGAACCGTCTGGCCAAGGCCGCGATGGAAGAAAACATGGCCGATGCGGACCACGCGCCGTCCGATGCGTTGCTGCGCCTGTACCAGGCGTGGGCCGACGGTCAGGCCGGCCTGATCCTGACCGGCAACGTGATGGTGGACGGCCGCGCGATGACGGGGCCGAACGGCGTCGTGCTCGAAAGCGACGCGCATCTCGATCGTTTCCGCCGCTGGGCGCGGATCGCCCGCTCGGGCGGCGGGCACGTGTGGATGCAGATCAATCACCCCGGGCGCCAGATGCAGGCGGCGCTCGGCCAGACGACGCTCGCGCCGTCGGCCGTGCCGCTCGCGCTCGGCGCGTTGTCGAAGCAGTTTCCGGTGCCGAAGGAAATGACGGCGGCCGATATCGCCGACGTGCAGCAGCGCTTCGTGCGTGCCGCGCAGCTCGCGGAGCAAAGCGGTTTCACCGGCGTGCAGGTGCATGCGGCGCACGGCTATCTGCTGAGCCAGTTCCTGTCGCCGCTGACGAACCGCCGGCAGGATCGATGGGGCGGCAGCATCGAGAATCGCGCACGCCTGCTGCTCGATATCGTGAAGGCGGTGCGCGCGACGGTATCGCCGGCCTTCGCCGTCGCGGTGAAGCTGAATTCGGCCGATTTCCAGCGCGGCGGTTTCAGCGCGGACGACGCGAAGCGCGTGGTCGAATTGCTGAATCCGCTCGGCGTCGATCTCGTCGAACTGTCGGGCGGCAGCTATGAAGTGCCGGCGATGCAGGGCGAGGCGCGCGACGGGCGCACGCTCGCGCGCGAAGCGTATTTCCTCGAATTCGCGCGCGACATCACGGCCGTCGCGCGCATGCCGCTGATGGTTACGGGCGGGATCCGGCGCCGTGCGGTGGCCGAGCAGGTCGTGAACAGCGGCGTGGCGATGGTCGGCATCGCGACCGCGCTGTCGATCGACCCGAACCTGCCGCGCGACTGGCGCGCCGGCAAGGACAGCGCGCCGGTGCTGGCGCCGATCCGGTGGAAGAACAAGGCGCTGGGCGCGCTGGCGAACATGGCCGTCGTCAAGTTCCAGCTCACGCGGCTCAGCGAAGGGCGTCGCACGCACCCGCAGGTGTCGCCGCTGCGCGCGCTAGTGAAGCAGCAACTGGCCGCGCAGTGCCAGACGCGACGCTACCGGAAGTGGATGGCGGGGCCGCGTACTTGATCGATGCGTCCAGGTTGGCCGCGGCGATACCGGAGGCTGACCGACCCGCCGCCGCGCACGCGCCGGCGCGCCGCATCAGAACCGGTAGTTCGCGAGCACCTCGAACCGCCGGTCGTTGCCGAGCAGATACTGCGCCTCGTTGTAGTACGCGGACTGCACGTAGCGACGGTTGAACACGTTGTACGCGCGGGCGGTGATCGTCGTGTCCTTGCGCGGCTTCCACGCGAGGCCGAGGTCGACGGTCGTGTACGACGGCATCGCGAGCCGGTTCGCGGTATCGGCGAACCGTTTGCCCACGTACTTGACGCCCGCGATGCCCGTCCAGTCCGGCGCGAAGCGCCAGCTCACCCACAGGTTTGCCAGACGCTGCGGCACCGACACCGGCACGTTGCCCGCGCGCGATACGGTCGCGCCGCCGGCCGACTGCTGGAAATCGTCGTATTTCGCGCGCAGGATCGACACGTTCGCATCGACGCGCCAGTCCTTCGCGATCTCCGCACCGACCGTCGCCTCCAGCCCGCGCGACGACTGCCGGCCGACCTGGATCGACTGGTTCGGGTTCGCCGGGTCGGCCGTCAGGAGATTGCTCTTCACGATCCGGTACGCGGCCAGCGTCCATTCCGCGTTGCCGTCGAGGAACGACTGCTTCACGCCGATCTCGATCTGCCGGCCGGTCGCGAGCGTGAAGTTCGCCTTCGACGCATTCAGCGACAGCAGCGAGCTGACCGGATCGGCCGCGACCGAATACTGGCCGTACACGGCGAGGCCGGGCCGCACGTCGTATACGGTGCCGACGCGCCAGCCCGTGTTCGCGAACACCTTCGTGAATGCGCCGCCGTTCACGAGATCGTCGCGGTTCACGCTCGCATGGTCGTAGCGCAGCCCGCCGATCACCGACCAGCGCGGCGTGATCGCGAGCCGGTTCTCCGCGAACAGCGCGTACTGGTTCGACTGGCTGCGGTACTTCGGAAACGTACCGGCCGTATTGATGAAACCGCCCGGATCGAAGTCGAACGGATCGACCGTCGACGTGCCCGAATACGGCGAGTTGTTGTCGTGCTGGAACGTCGTGTGGTTGAACTCGAAGCCCGCCGAAAACGTGTTGCGCATCTCGAACGGCGCGCTGCCGACGGTGGCCGTCGTCACGTTGCCGTACTGTTCCTGATCGTGAAAGATCTCGGTGTAGCTGCTACGCCGCACCTGCGCGCTCGACGGCACGTACGTGTAGTACTCCGCATCCTTCCAGTGACGATTGCTCTTCATCCGGTACAGCGTGCTCGTCACGTTCAGGCCGTCGCTCGGCTGCCAGTTCGCCGATACGGTGGCCCAGCTGTCGCGGAACGCGATGTCGGCGTCGCCGACGTTGTAGTTCTTCTCGTCGAGTGCGCGATCGCGCGCGCCGCCGACGAGCGGCGTGCCGAAATACCGCATCGGATGCTGGAAGCCCTGCGCGTACGACGCCGTCACGTACAGGTCGGGCGTCACGTCGTAGCGCAGCGCGCCCGACACCGACAGGTTGCGCGAGTCGCCGCGATCGACCCAGTTCGACGAGCGGTTGCCGCTGATGTCGAAGCGGTACGACAGCTTCTCGCCAATCGCGCCGCCGCTGCCGAACGCGGCGCGCGCCGTGCCTTCGGTGCCGCCGCCGACTTGCAACTCGTTGCGGATCGGCGTGCGCGTCGGCTTCTTCGGCACGATGTTGACCACGCCGCCGATCGCGCCTTCGCCGTAGATCACCGAAGCGGGGCCGCGCAGCACGTCGATATGGTCGATCGACCACGTGTCGAACGGGAACGTGACGCCGATCGCGCCGTACGGGCGCACGCCGTCGTAGAGCTGCGTGACCGACGACGCGCCGACGAAGCCGCGCGCGGCGAGCTCCGAATCGCCGTTGCCGGGATGCGGCGACGCGCTGATGCCGGCGGCGCGGCTTACCGCGTCGACGATCGAACTGTCGCCGCGCGTGTCGAGGGTCGCGCGGCCGATCTGCTCGACGCTCGCGGGCGTTTCGAGCGGCGACAGCCCGAGATGGCTGCCGGTGTCGAGCGGTTGCGTCAGTGCGGGCGCCTTCTGCGCGTCGACGCGAATCGGTGCGAGCGTGGCGCCGGTGCCGTCGCCGCCGCTTTCCTGTGCTTGTGCGTGCCCGGCCGGCGAGAGCGCCGCGAGAACGGCAGCGGGCAGCATCGATCTGAACTTCATCGTTTCGGTTTCCTTCGAATGGGGGAGGCGCTTGCGTCGATCACGCTGCGGCCGGGGTCGCGCGGCCGAACAGCAGCCGGTCGAGCAACCAGACCGCGACGAGCGTCAGCCCCATCAACGGGAAAACGATGCCGAGCAGCACGAGCCCGGCGACCCAGCCGCGCATCGGCGGCGTGCCGCGTTCGCGCGACGGTGCGCCCAGCTTCCCGGCCGGGCGGCGTTTCCACCACATCACGGTGCCCGTGACGGCCATCACGGCCAGCCCGAGCGACAACACCGCGCAAAGGATCTGGTTCGCGAGCCCGAAATAACGGCCCATGTGCAGCGACGTGCCGTACGACACGGCTTTCGATACCGCGCCGTAGTCGTCGTAGCGGATGTCCTTCAGGACGGCGCCGCTGTACTGGTCGACATAGATCGTGCGTTCGGCCTTCGGGTCGGCGGGAAAGTACGACGCGGTGAACACGCCATCCGCGCCGGCCGGCAACGCGAGCGTGTAGCCGCTCGTCACGCCGAGCCCGGCGACGATCGCGATCGCGCGGGCCAGCGGCAGCGGCGCAGGGGCCGACGCCGACGGCGAATGCGGCACGGGCACGTTGCCGACCGCCCACGGCGTTTGCGGCAACGGCAGGTCGTCCATCACCATTCCCGGCATCGATTCGCCGGAATCGTGGTGATGGCCGGACGGCATGGCCGCTTGCGCAGGCGCCTGCCCGGCCGTCACGGCGGCACCCGGGCGCGTCGAGCGGATCGACCCGCCGCCCCACGCGCCTTCCGGTGCGCCGAGGTTCACGGTCGCGGCGAGCGCCTTGAAATTCTTGCCCCACGAGCCCGACCACGGCAGCCCCGTCAGGATGAACGCGACCGTGCCGGCCGCGAGCCAGATGCCGGCCGACGCGTGAATGCTCTTCCACAGCGGCCGGCCGCGCAGCGACAGGTCGGGCCGCAGCGCGCGCCCGACGCGGGCCGTACCGCGCGGCCACCACAGCGCGACGCCGGTGCCGATCATCACGAAGGTCCAGCAGGCGGCGAGCTCCATCAGCAACTCGCCGGTCTTGCCGAGCAGCAGCTTGCGATGCAGCATTCGGTCGACCTGCATGAAGCGGTTCTCGACGCTCAGCGTGCCGAGCACGCTGCCGTCGTACGGGTTCACGTACACGCTCTCGCGGCTGCCGTCGCGCAGCCGGAATACGTACTCGGCGCTGCGGTCCGGCGCGGTGGCGACCTGCACGGACACCGGCGTGGCGCCGGCCGGCATCGCGGTGCGTGCGCGGGCGAGCAGCGTGTCGGCATCGAGCCGCGGCGTCGCGCGCGGTTCGACGACCAGCCGGTGCGGATACAGCAGCGGTTCGATCTGCGGCTGGAAGCAGTAGAGCGTGCCCGTGATCGCGAGGATCACGAGGAACGGCATCACGAACAGGCCGGCGTAGAAATGCCAGCGCCAGAGCGTCCGATAACCGGCGCTGGCGGAACGGGCGGGCGAGATGGCCCGATCGACGGTGGTCGACATGGTGTGAACTCCTCGGGTGCGTCGAGCGGCGCGACCGGCGCGGGCCGGCTGCGGTCGACGTGCGTCGCACCCGCATGCGTGCATCGCCGCGGCGGGCGGCGCGGCAGCTGCGCAAACGGTGCGCAGGGCGGCGTCGCCCGCGCGATGCGGGCATTCGGGTGAACGCGTGAATCAGGTCAGGGCGAAACGAACGGCGTGAACGCGCATGCACGTCGACGTGCGCGCGTCACGGGGCAAAACGTTCAGCAGAACAGAGGAGGGGCGCGGGAGGGCGGGCGATCGTCGAATATCGATCGCACGAATGGAAGACCGTCGAAGCGAATGAAGAAGCGCCGCGGCGGCGCTGCGGGAAACAGCAGCACCAGCAGCACGAACGACGCGAGCGCGGTGAACAGTGCGGCGCCGAATGCGCACAGGCTGTCGCCGTTGTCGGAGGACGCCGCCTGGTCGGCGTGCGCGTCATGCTTCAGTGCATCGGCGAGCGCGCGCGCATCGTTGGCCGGCGTGATCGGCGCGCCCGCATCGAAGCGGGTGGCCAGCGCGGCGCCGGTGACGATCAGCGGGCCGCGGCCCGAACACAGCACCACCGAGCCCGCATCCGGACCGTCCGGATCGAGCATCACGGCGCCCGACATCAGCGCGCGGGACAGCAGCGTCACGAGGAGGAACCCCCACAGCCACCGTCGCGCGACGCCTGGCCGGAGCAGGAAGCGGCGAAGTGCGTTCATGGCGCGCGATTGTACCTCCGTTTACGTGGAGGGACAGTCGGGGCGCGCGTGTGCGGGATGGGTTGGGTTGCCGCGACGGCCGTGCGCGACGCGCGATCCGTTGCGCCGGCTCACACCGGATAGGCGTCGTCGACCTTCAGGTTCGCGAGCCGGAACAGCGTGCGCAGCGTTTGCGGATGAATGTCGCGGTGCGCGGCGAGCGACGTCAGCATGAAGTCGAGCACCTTCGCGTAGCGGAGCAGCACGAGGCAGCGCGCGAGATCGGGCGCGCGGCCGCGCATGTCTTCGGCGAGCGTGACCATTTGCGTCGACAGCGTGCGTGCCATCTCGAGTTCCATCTGCTGTTTTTCGGTCCAGTCGGGCAGCGGCTGTTCGAGCACCTTCGCGAGGAAGAGCTGGAACGACGAATCGGACGAGTTGGGCTGCGCATCCATGAAGAGCCTCGTTGCGTGTGCATACGTACGGGCGTATCCGCGGACGCGCCCGAGGGTGAATCATGTCCGCGCAGTCCCGCGCGCGGCTTCTGCCCGAACGGAATGCAGATTCCGTACCAGCGCCGCCAGACGATTGTTGAGCAATGTTGAGCCGCGATCCGCCGTCGGTCGGCGAGTCCCGTCGGGACTGGATTGCGCAGGCGATCGAGGAGGATATCTACGGGCGCGAGATGGACGGCGTCGGGCGCCCGAAACGGCGCGACGACGCGAAATGCTTCACGGATGTAACGTAACGCGGGCCTCGGGCGCGTCGCGCGTTTCCCCTGCGAACGGCCGGAACGACGCGTGCCGTGCGGTTCCGCCGCGCCCGCCGTGCGTCCGCCGACGGTAAACCGCTGCGCGGAACATGCGCTGTCGCATCGCGCGAACGGCGGCGAGCACGCCGGTTGTTTCAAAACAGAGACGGTCCGGCGGCGGGCGATCGGTTGCGTGGCCATCCAACTGGCCCACCGATCGGACGCACAATTGTCCATGGGCAGACGGCGCAGGTTTGCCAACAATCTCCGGATCGTCCCCGCGAGATTCGACATGAGCGCCCATACCTTCTTCTCGGCCAACCTGCTGCTTGCCTACACGGCCTATTTCATCGGCACGGCCAGCCCCGGGCCGAGCAATCTCGCGATCATGTCGGTCGCCGCGAACCAGGGCCGCAAGGCGGCGCTCGCGTTCGCGCTCGGCGTGATTTCAGGGTCGATGTTCTGGGCGACGGTCGCGGCGCTCGGCATATCGGCCGCGCTGCTCGCGTGGTCGAAGCTGCTGGTCGCGATCAAGGTCTTCGGCGGGCTGTACCTGCTGTGGCTCGCGTTCAAGTCGGCGCGCACGGCGCTGTCGGGCCCGCCGGCGGCATCGGCGAATGCGGCGCGCGAGCAGCGGCTGTCGCGCTTCTACGTGCGCGGCGCGATGCTGCATCTGACCAATCCGAAGGCGATTCTCGTGTGGGTGTCGATCGTCGCGCTGTCGTCGAACGGCGCGGGCGGGGCGCACGGCGCCGTCGTCCCGGGCTGCCTCGCGATCGGCTGCATGGTGTTCGGCGGCTATGCGCTGGTGTTCTCGATGGACGGTGCGCGGCGGCTTTACGTGCGCGGCCGTCGCGCGATGGAAGCATGCCTGGCCGTCGTGTTCGGCGTGGCGGGCGTTCGGCTGCTGGTGACGAACGTCTAGCAGGGCGACGCATGCCGGAAGCGCCCCGCCGCACCGGCGTGCGACGGGGGCCCGGCATCGATCAGGGCGGCTTCAGAAAATGAAGCCCGTATTGATGAACTTCGAGTGGTGATCCGACACGATCGAGTCGAGCAGCTGCTTGCTGGCGTCGGTCTGCTTCGCCGCGACCATCGAGCGGATCGAGAACGCGCGCAGCGCATCGCTCACCGACAGCGTGCCCTCGGCCGAATCCTTGCGCCCCGCGAACGGGAACACGTCGGGCCCGCGCTGGCACTGGCAGTTGATGTTCACGCGGCACACCTGGTTCACGAGCGGATCGACGAGCGCGCCGATCTGCGCCGGATCGGAACCGAAGATGCTGACCTGCTGGCCGTGATCCGACGTCGTCACGTAGTCGAGCGCGGTTTCCACGTCGTCGAACGGTGCGACCGGAATGATCGGCCCGAACTGCTCCTCGCGGTACAGCTTCATCCCTTCGGACACCGGATACACGACGGCCGGGTAGAACAGCGTCTTGCTGAATTCGCCGCCCGAACGATTGACGACCTGCGCGCCCTTCGCCTTCGCGTCGTCGATCGCGTCGGTCATGTACGCGGTGCGATGCATGCCGGGCAGCGGCGTGATGCTGACGCCTTTTTCCCACGGCATGCCGATTTTCAGCTGTTCGAGTGCGGCGGTGAAGCGCTTCAGGAATTCGTCGACGATCGAGCGATGCACGAGCAGCATCTTCAGCGCGGTGCAGCGCTGGCCGTTGAACGACAGCGCGCCGAGCAGGCACTCCTTCACGGTGAGGTCGAGATCGGCGTCGGGCAGCACGATCGCCGCGTTCTTCGCGTCGAGGCCGAGGATCGCGCGCAGCCGGTGCGACTTCGGGTGCTGCTTCTTCAGGTGATCGGCCACCTTGCTCGACCCGATCAGCGCGAGCACGTTGATCTTGCCCGACGCGAGCATGTGCGGCACGACCACCGCGCCCGGCGCGTAGATCGTGTTGATCACGCCCTTCGGGAATGCGTCGCGGAACGCCTCGAGCAGCGGCTCGAACAGCAGCGTGCCGTACTGCGGTGGCTTGAACACCACGGTGTTGCCCATCAGCAGCGCCGGGATCAGCGTCGCGAACGTCTCGTTCAACGGATAGTTGTACGGGCCCATGCAGAGCACGACGCCCAGCGGCGTGCGGCGGATCTGGCCGATCGTGCCTTCCGCGATCACGAAGCGCGAGTTCGTGTTGTCGAGTTCCTTCAGCGCGTCGATCGTCTGCGTCATGTAGGTGACGGTGCGGTCGAATTCCTTCTGCGAATCGGCGAGGCTCTTGCCGATCTCCCACATGATCAGGTTCACGACGAGTTCGCGCTGCGCGACCATCCGCTTGATGAAGTCCTGCATGCACGCGATGCGTTGCTCGACCTTCATCGTCGGCCATTCGCCGCGGCCGGCGTCGTACGCGCGCACCGCGGCGTCGAGCGCCGCGTCGCTTTCCGTTTCGCCCATCACCGGGTAGCTGCCGATCTCGACCTGCTCGACGCTGCCGTCCGCCTGTCGCACGCACACGGGCGACAGCACGGTCTTGGTTGCGCCGTCCCACGGCCGCAATTCGCCGTCGACGAGCGACACGCGCTGGTGAATCGGCGAAGCCAGCCGGAATTCGGCGGGGATGTCCTGTAAGGCGGGAAACAGGTGCTGCAGGGAGGCGGAATCGGGCATGACGGTCTCGTTTGACGGGGTGTCCGGGAAGGGACGGGCGAAGCGAATCCTGAGCTGAACGGTCCTCGATCCTGAATCCGCATCATGACGCGCACGCGACGGCGCGTCACGCGCAAATAGCGTCGATTCAGCGAATGGAACCAGTTCCATTTAAAAGGAACGCCGCAACGAATGCAACATGGGTCGAAACGTGCCGCAATGACCGAAAGTATTCCGAAAGAATGTGTCCGAATCCCGGAGATAACGGCCGCGGTGCAGACGCAAACGTTTTACTTCTGCCGAATTGCGTGGATAATGGCGCAGCGCGGCGAGGAAAAAAATGCAGCGAGCCTGAGAGCAGACGTAGTGAAGAACAGAAGAAGATCCGCCGCGTTGCCGATACGAGGTCGGCTGCCCGGAGCGCCGGGTCGGGGTTGCCCGGTCCGGCGCACACCGGACCGTTGAGTCCGTTCCGTCTGCTCGATCCGGTCCTTCGCGATCCTCTCCAGTTTCCCCGTCGTCGTATCCCGATTCCCGCGCGTTACCGATCGTTGCCGCATGAGACGGCCGATTCGAATCTTTCGTTTCTATTACGAAACAAGCCGCTCAAGGGCCCGAAACGGAAAGGCATTCGTCAGGAATGCAGAGCGCGATGCGCGCTCACGTTGCGGCCAGGCGACACGTTGAAAATTAACTAAAAACACGAATCATTCTCGTTTATTATTTCGCCGCATTACGAGCCGTGACGGGGCGTCACGGCTTTTTTCGTGCCGGCTGAGCCGGCCGGCAGCGATTCGTACCGGCCGCGCGCCGCACGGACTGCGCGACGGGGCAATCCTCCACGCGCATCGTCGTTTTCGCGAAAAGGGCGTCGCCGGCCGATTCGACGCGCGACGTGCGCGCGGGCCGGCGCGTTCTCGTTCGCCGTTTTCTTCACCACCTTCTACGTTCACGATGAAACTCAACACGAGCGCGTGCCATGCGCTTCTGATTGCCACGTCGCTGGCCGGCGCCCGCACTTCGTTTGCGCAGGCGGCCGACGCCGCGGCGACCCTGCCCGCGATTTCCGTCAACGCGGCCGCCGAGCATGCGTCGTACGACGGCGGCCATTCGCGCGCGGCGACCAAGACCGACATGTCGCTGATGGACGTGCCGCAGACCGTGAACGTCGTGCCGCACGCGGTGATCGAGGATCAGAACGCGACGTCGCTGCAGGACGCATTGCGCAACGTGCCGGGCGTCGGCTTCTCGGTCGGCGACGGCCAGCGCGACCAGATCACGATCCGCGGCTTCAACAGCATCACGGACCAGTACGTCGACGGCATTCGCGACGATGCGCTGTACTACCGCGACCTGTCGAACGTCGAGCGTGTCGAGGTGCTGAAGGGGCCGGCGGCGGTGCTGTACGGGCGCGGCTCGGCGGGCGGCATCGTGAATCGCGTGCTGAAGCGGCCGCAGGCGACCCCGGTGAACGACGTGGGCGTGACGCTCGGCACGCGAGGCGAGCGGCGCGGCGAATTCGACCTCGGCTGGAACCCGAACGACGCCGCGCGCTTTCGGATGACCGGCGCGGCCGAGAATTCGAACAGCTTCCGCGACCGGTTCCAGCTCAACCGGCAGGCGATCGCGCCGTCCGCGCAGTTCAAGCTCGACCGCGACACGGTGCTGAACGTCGAGTTCGACTACCTGCACGATCGCCGCACGTCCGATCAGGGCCTGCCCGCGTATCGCGGCCGGCCGGTCGACGTGCCGATCAATACGTACTACGGGTCGGCCGACGGGGGGAACAGTTCTTACAACGACGTCTCCGCGAAGAGCGCGACGGTGTCGCTCGATCACCGCTTCGACGATTCGCTGTCGTTCCACGGCGCGATCCGCGCGTACGACTTCTCGCTCGAGCGGAAAAACTACGTGACGTACGAGCCGATCAAGACGGCCGCGCACCCGGTCGTCACGCTCGACCAGTCGACGCGCCAGCGCACCGATCACGGCATCGACGGGCTGTTCGAGCTCACGCAGAAGACGTCGCTGTTCGGCATGCGTCACGAGCTGCTGTACGGGCTCGAGCTGTCGCAACAGCAGAAGTTCGATACGATCTACAGCGTGACGAAGGCCGCGACCTACGATCTCTTCAATCCGCAGCCGGTCGTGCTGCCCGGCGTGCCGACCGGCGCGCGCGCGAAGACGAACGCGTCGACCGTCGTCGGGCTCGCGGGCGTCTACGCGCAGGATCTGATCTCGCTGACCGAACACTGGAAGGTGCTCGCGGGCCTGCGCTTCGACTACCTGAACCAGACCCGCCACGACTACACGTCGTCGAACGTCAATCTCGAGCGCACCGATCATGCGTGGAGCCCGCGCGTCGGCCTGATCTACGAACCGCTCGACTGGCTCACGCTGTACGGGTCGTTCAGCCAGTCGTTCTCGCCGCTGGCCGACACGCTGATCAGCTCCGGCGCGTTCTCGAACGGCGCCGCGCTCGCGCCGCAGAAGACCACCGCGTATGAGGTTGGCTCGCGCTTCGACCTCGGCGGCAAGGCGACGGCCAGCGTCGCGCTGTTCGACATGCGCCAGACCAACCAGCAGATCGGCGACCCGGCGAATCCCGGCTATGCGCTGCCGATCGGCACGCAGCACGTGCGCGGGATGGAGCTCGGCTTCACCGGCGAGATCGCACCGAAGTGGTCGGTGTATGCGGGTTACGCGTACCTGAACGGCACGGTGGACGGATCCGCGCAATCGACGGCGGCCGGCCTCGCGGTGTCGAGCAACACGCCGGGGCTGATGCCGCGCCACAGCGCGAACCTGTGGCTCAAGCGCGAGCTGCCGTACGGCTTCTATGCGGCGGCCGGCATGCAGTTCCAGTCGGCGCGCTACACGTCGGCGAGCGATCTCGTCACGCTGCCGTCGTTCACGGTGTTCAACCTGGGCGCCGGCTATCGCAGCAAGAAGGTCGACGTGACGCTCACGCTCGACAACCTGTTCAATCGCCGCTACTTCATCGCCGCGCACGGCAACGCGGACCTGTACAACATGCCCGGCGATCCGCGCACGTTGACCGCCACGGTGAAGTGGCACATGTAACGCACGCGGGGCGCGACAATGCGGCTGCCCGCCGCGCAGCCGCGCAGCCGCGTAATGAAGCCGGCGCGACGGCGCCGTTACTCGACGTCCTCGTCGTCTTCCTCAGCGGCGTCGTGCGTGTCGCGCTCCGGCGCCGCATACGCGCTCGCCTGTTCGAGCAGCCAACTGCGGAACGATTCCAGCGGCTTGCTGTGGCTGAGCTCGGTCGGATACACGAGGTAGTACGCCGAATCGCCGACGGTTGCCGCATCGCACGGCACGACGAGGCCGAGCTGCTGCAACTGTTCCTCGACGAAGAACTTCGGCACGAGCGCGACGCCGAGCCCGGCCGCGGCCGCGCTGATCAGCATCGTATGCAGTTCGTAGCGCACGCCCTGCATCGTGCGGATGTCCTCGACGCCGTGCGTCTCGAACCACTGCGCCCACGCGCCGGGACGTGTCGTCGAGTGCAGCAGCGGATACGCGAGCAGATCCTCGACGCGCTCGACCGGCCCGTCCAGCAGCGCCGGCGAGCAGATCGGCACGACTTCCTCGCCGAACAGGTAATCGGACGACGTGCCGGGCCAGGTCGGCTTGCCGTAGTGGATCGCGGCTTCGAAGTGCGTGTCCTCGAACGAGAACAGGTCGGTGCGGCTGCCCATGTTCACCCGTACGTCGGGCGTGCGGTCGTAGAAGCTCTTGATGCGCGGGATCAGCCAGTGCGACGCGAAGGTCGGCAGCACCGCGAGCTCGAGGTAACCGCCGCCGCTGCCGTGCGCGATGATCGACAGCGTGTCGCGGTCGAGGGTTTCCAGCGCGCGCCGCACTTGCGTGCCGTACAGCTTGCCGGCCCGCGTCAGCACGACGCGCTGCTTCACGCGCGCGAACAGCCGCACGCCGAGGCTCGCCTCCAGCGTCGCGATTTGCCGCGACACCGCGCTTTCGGTCAGGAACAGTTCCTTGGCCGCGTGCGTGAAGCTCTCGTGGCGGGCGGCGGCCTCGAAAGCCACGAGCGCGCCCATGTTGGGGATCTTGAATTTGCGCATGATGTCGGGGTCCGTTTAGAGATGGAACGTCATGGGAACGGGGTATTCCATCTCTAAACGGGCCCTTGATTTGTCTGACGAAGAGATCCTCGCGGCGTCGGGGTGAAACGCCTGCGCAGAACCGGCTGATAATTCCAAAAACTCATCACGTATCAATTTAATCTCGCTTTACGCCCCGCTGCAACCCTTTGAATAATGCTTCCCGTGCAAGGTCAGGCGCCCGCCGGGCGGCCGGCCGACGAATGGCCGGCACGTTTGCCGGCGGGTCCCCCGAGACGAGAATCCTGATGCGCAATCCGAATATCGACAGCTTGCTGACGAAGCTGCTGGGACAGGCGAAGACCGACGCCCTGTTCTCGACCCTGAACATGCCGGCCGTCCTCGAAGAATGGGAAGACGGCGTCGTGACGCGTGCGGAAATCGCGCAGGCGATGAACATGGCGCTGTTCGAAGGGCTGCTCGAGCGTTCGGCGAACGGCCGCGCGTACACGGCCGACGCGATCGAAAGCGGCGGTTCGGTCTATTTCGACCACGGCGCGCTGCGCACGGTGCGCTGGCCGCACACGGGCGCGCTGCCGCCGGGCGAGGCCGCGTTCACGCGCATCCTGCGTCCGCTCGGCTTCCGCCTGAACGGCCGTTACCCGCTCGACAAGCTCGGCATGACCGGCCGGGCGTACGCGCATGAAGACGCGCCGGACGAAATCGCGCAGTTCTTCGTCAGCGAACTGCATCCGGAGCGCTTCTCGAAGGAATTCCAGCAGGCGGTGACGAATGTCGTCAGCTCGTCGCGCGACCCGTTGTCGCCGGCGGCCGTCGCGCTGCTGTGGGAAGTCGAGCGCGAAGGCTGGCTGTCGCTGGAAGCCGCGCACGCTCTGCTGCCGGAAATCGTCGGCGCGTTCGCGCGCCAGCACGACCTGCCGAACGAGCTCGACTATGAAACGCTGCTGATGGAATCGGCGGAAATGGCGTGGATCGCGACCGAAGGCAATGCGTTCAACCACGCGACCGACCGCGTCGCCGACGTGTTCAAGCTGGCCGACGCCGAGAAGGCGAAGGGTCGGCCGATGAAGCCGGAAGTCGAACGCTCGCGCTCGGGCCGCGTGTTCCAGACCGCCTATCGCGCGGATACCGTCGAGCGCGAGTTCCGCACCCGCGACGGCGGCACGGTGAAACGCAACGTGCCGGGTTCGTTCTACGAGTTCATCACGCGCAAGCGCACGTTCGACCAGACGGCGCGCCGCTGGGTGACCGACCTGCGCTTCGACGCGGGCAACGCACAGGGCATCTTCAAGATGACGGCGAACGCGGCGAAGTAAGCGCCGCGTCGCGCGCCGCATGCAAAAGCAGACGGGCCGGCGGCTGGGTTTCAGCCGCCGGCCCGTTTTCGTTCGTCGACGGGGCGTCGCGTGCGTCAGAAGAGGTGCGTGACCAGATAAAACAGCACCAGCAGCCCGATCGGTACACCGAGCAGCCATGCGATCAGATACTTGCCCATGTCGTTGTCCTCCTCGTGGCCGCGACGCGGCGCGCGTCGCGGCGGGGTGAGACGACTGGCGCGTTACAGCTCGCGGTCGAATTCCTTCAACTGCTTCTCGGCTTCGTCGCGGGCAATGCCGTAACGCTCCTGGATCTTGCCGGCCAGATAATCGCGATTGCCTTCCGCGACCGCGAGATCGTCGTCGGTCAATTTGCCCCACTTGGCCTTCAGCTTGCCGGTGAGCTGCTTCCACTGGCCCTTGATCTTGTCTTCGTTCATGGTGTGCTCCTTTCGTAAGGGGAGAAAAGTGCGGCACGCGGCCGCGTGATGGTTCAGGCTTTCGCCTTCAGGCCGGACGCGTCGACGTGCTTCACGCCCTTGATGGCGCGCGTCACGGCGACGGCCTTCTTCACGGCGGTCTTCGTCGGCAGCACGCCCGTGAGCGTGACGACGCCGTCCACCGTCTTCACGCTGATGTCGGTGCTCTTCACGCCGTCGGTGGTCGCGAGCTCACTCTTCACCTTGGTCGTGATCCATGTGTCTGTCACCGGCTGGCTCGATTCGGTCGCCATGCCGCTGTCGGTCGACGAGGCCTGGGCGTGCGCGTTCGTGAGCGGGGCAGCGGAAAGCAGGAAGGCCGCGCTGACGGCGAGCAGTGTCGAAAGGTGCGAGGTCTTGTTCATTGATGTTCTCCTTCGATTGGCGGGTGAATCAATGGGCGAGCACGGATCGTTCCCGTGCGTTCCCGTGCCTTAGCGGGCGATCGGCGTGTCGTAGCCGGGCTCGCGCGGCGGCATGTCCGGCCGCGGCACGTCGGGCGGCAGCGGCACCGGCGGGTCGGTGCCCGGCGCCGGTTCGGGCGGATTGTCCGGGGGCGGTTCGGGCCGCGTCGGATCGGGTGTCTGATGCTGTTTCATCCGGGTGTCCTCCTCTGCGGTATGAAAGGGCAGCGCATGAGCGCCGATGCAGTACCAGCGTACCGACGCGAACGCGAGCGGACATCGCGCAAATTCACCTGATCGGCTAGTGCGTTTGCACCGGGGACGGAATGAACGGGCGGGCTCGCGACGTGCACCATGATCCGGGCAACGCCGCACGACGGGCGCGCGGGCCGCATTGTGCCGTTCGGCGGGGCACCGCACGATCGCGAGCGGCGTGCGAATGTACTATTCGAGATAGTGCATCCGCGCCTGTCGGGCCGTTGCGCGGCACGCGATCATCGCCGCACGCGCCGGCCGGGGCGTGCCACTGCAACGGGCGCTCGGCCGGCGCTCATGTCGACGACAGGGACAACGATTCGATGAACGAACAAGTAGACGAACAGGCGCTCAAGTCGCATACCGACCGGCGTCAACTGCACCAGATCATCGCCGGGCTCACCGAGGGCGTGATCCTGATCGAGCCCGACCAGCGGATCGTCTGGGCGAACGAGGCCGCGCTCGCGATGCACGGCGTGACCGAGCTGAAGGCGCTCGGCGCGGACGTCACCGAATACCGCGAGCGATTCCGGCTGCGCTACCGGAACAACCATCCGGTGCGCGACGGCCACTATCCGATGGATCGCGTGATCGCCGGCGAAGAGTTCAGCGACGTGACGGTCGAGGTCGAATCGGCGGCCGACGAGTCGGTGAGCTGGGTTCACCGCATCCGCAGCCTGGTGCTGACGAACGCGGCCGGCGCACCCGATTGCCTCGCGCTCGTGCTGCACGACGCGACCGAATGGGCGAGCGCCGAGGAGCGCTTCGAGCGCACCTTCAACGCGAATCCGGCGCCGGCCGTGATCTGCCGGCTCGACGACTTGCGCTACGTGAAGGTCAACCAGGGCTTTCTCGACATGACGGGGTACGTGCGCGACGACGTGCTCGGCCGTTCGGTGTACGAGATCGATGTGCTCGAACAGGCCGAGCGGCGCGAGCTTGCGATCGAGCGGCTCGGCGAAGGCGCGACGATCCCGCAGATGGAAGCCGTGCTGAAGCTTGCCGACGGCAACACCAAGGCGGTGGTCGTCGCCGGGCAGCCGATCGACATGAACGGCGAGGCGTGCATGCTGTTCACGTTCATGGATCTCGAGCCGCGCAAGCAGGCCGAGCGCGCGCTGATGCAAAGCGAGGAGCGCTTCGCGACGGCATTCCGGATGGCGCCGGTCGCAACCGCGATCGTCACGGCCGACCGTTTCGAGCTGCTCGACGTGAACGACGCGTTTGCCGCGCTGACGGGCCACGCGCAAGGCGACCTGCTCGGCAAGTCCGCCGACGAGATCGGGCTGTGGGCCGAGCGCGGCGTGTGGTCGCGCGTCGAAGGCCGGCTCGCGCGCGACGGCAACGTGCGCAACGCCGACGTGCAGATCCGCACGCGCGACGGCGACGTGCGCGATTGCGTCGTGTCGGCCGACCCCGTCGCGATCCACGGGCGCGACTGCCTGCTCGTCGCGCTGCTCGACATCAGCGACCGCAAGCGTACCGAGATGGAGCTCGTCTATGCGATCGAGACCGCGATGCAGGATGCGTCGTGGTTCAGCCGCACGCTGATCGAGAAGCTCGCGAACGTGCGGCGCGCGAATGCGCCGGATGCGGGTGCGCAGCTGTCCGACCTGACCGCGCGCGAGCGCGACGTATTCGACCTGCTGTGCCACGGCCTGGCCGACAAGGAGATCGCCGGCCGCCTCGGGCTGGCGCCGAACACCGTGCGCAACCACGTCGCGACGATCTACGCGAAGCTCGACGTGCACAGCCGCGGCGAGGCGATCGTCTGGGCGCGCGAGCGCGGGATCGTCGGCGCGGCCGAGGCGAACGGCGCGCGCGGCGACAAGGGCGGTGCGAAGGGCAAGGACTGACCGCGGCGGTACGAATGCACCACGCGCACTGGTGCATCCGCATCTGCCGCCCGCGGCGCGTGCTTGCGATCCTGTCCACTCGGCGGCGCCGCGCAGGGGCGCGGCATCGCCGGCTTTCCTCAACCATTGCAGGAGACGACCATGGACAGGAATCGCATCGAGGGCAAGCTCAAGCAGGTCAAGGGTTCGGTCAAGGAAGCACTCGGCAAGGTGACGGGCGACCGCGAGACCGAAGCGGAAGGCGTGGCTGAACAGCAGGCCGGCAAGCTTCAGGAGAAGGCCGGCGAGGCCGCCGACGCGGTGCGCAACCACAAGGGCACCGATCGGCACTAATCGATGACGCGGCGCCTTGCCGGCGTCGCGAAGGCCGGCCGGGCCGGTGTCGCAACGATGATGCGTTGCCGGCATGACCATGGCCGGCCTTGATCCAGCGGCGTGGCCGCCCTTCGCCATGGACGGCTTCCCTGCACGGTCCACCGCCGGGCGGGCCGCGGATCGGCCACGACTACGGAACTTGATGACAAATCCTCACAACGTAGTTCCGATATTTCGTTTGCTGCACGGGTATTGGCTACCCACAATCCATTCACCTCTTACGCGATGAAAGGCTCTTCGGAGACGGAGCCACGGTAATCGTCCGCCCGGATCGGCGCATTGCACCCGCCCCCGGCACGGAAAGGCATCACCGGCGCGCAGGAGGTTGCCGGCGCGCGACCCTCGCGCGTTGCATCCCGACCCCCAGAAGAAGGACTGCCATGACGTTCCGCATTCGTTCGCTTTCCGGCGTTGCACTGACCGCCGCGCTTCTCGTGTTCCAGACGGGCGCGGCCCGGGCGCAGGAGACGATCGTCAAGGTCGGCGTGGCCGGCCCGCTGACGGGCGGCGGCGCCGCATACGGCAAGGACATCGAGAACGGCGTGCGCATGGCGGTCGACGAAGCGAATGCCGCGCGCACGACCGTCGGCGGCAAGCCGGTGAAATTCGTCATCGCGTCGCAGGACGACCAGAGCGATCCGCGCACCGGCGTGCAGGCCGCGCAGCAGCTTGCCGACGCGCAGGTCGCCGTCGTGATCGGCCACTTCAATTCGGGCACGACGCTGCCCGCGTCGAAGATCTACGCGAAGGCCGGCATTCCGATGATCACGCCGTCGGCGACCAATCCCGACATCACGCGCGCCGGGCTCGATACCGTGTACCGCGTGATCGCGACCGACACGCAGAACGCCGGCAATGCCGGTGCGTATGCGGCGAGCGTGACGAAGGCGAAGCGCATCGCGATCATCGACGATCGCACCGCGTTCGGCCAGGGCGAGGCCGACGAGTTCGAGAAGGCCGTGAAGGCGAACGGCGGCACGATCGTCGCGCGGGAATTCACGAACGACAAGGCCGTCGACTTCAGCGCGCAGCTCACGAAGATCAAGAGCACGAATGCCGACCTCGTGTTCTTCGGCGGCCTCGACGCACAGGCCGCGATGCTCGTGAAGCGCATGCGCCAGCTCGGCATCCGCGCGCAGTTCCTCGCGGGCGGCGGCGTGATGAACGCGAACTTCATCAGGCTGGCCGGCAACGCGGCCGAAGGCGCGTCGGTGTGGGAGTACGGGCAGCCGCTGTCGCGGCTCGCGAAGGGCAAGCTGTTCGAAACGAAATTCAAGCAGAAGTACGGCGTCGACATGCTCGCGTATGCGCCGTTCGCATACGACGCGACGTGGATCGCGATCAATGCGATGCAGAAGGCGAACTCGACGAAGCCGGCCGATTTCAACGGCGCGCTGAAGGGCACGCGCTACGACGGCATCACGGGCACGATCGCATTCACGAACACGGGCGACCTGAAGAACCCGAGCTCGACGCTGTATGAAGTGAAGAACGCCGCGTGGCAGCCCGTCACGACGAAATCGGCGGACTGAACGCAACACGGGCGAGCGGGCTTTCGCGGCGATGCCGGACGTGCTGAAATAGCCGAAGCGATCGTCGGGGAAGCCTGCCCGCGCGACGCCGCGCGAGTCGCGGCACGAACCACCCACGGGCGCGGCCGGCTGGCGAGGGGCGGCGCAAGCCCGTCGTCAGCGTGAACGGCCCCAAGCCTTTTACGTGCAACCGGAGTCAGTCGTGAGTTCTCAAGTCGTCATCGTCGGCGGTGGTGTGATCGGCAGCTCGATCGCGTATTTCCTGCGCGCCACCGATCCCACGGTCGCCGTGACCGTCATCGAACGCGATCCCACCTATGCGAGATCGTCGTCGGCGCTGTCGGCCGCGTCGATTCGCCAGCAGTTCTCCACGCCGCTGTCGATCGAGATGTCGCTGTTCGGCATCGACTTCCTGCGCACGATCGGCGAACGGCTCGAAGTGGACGGCAACCGGCCGTCGATCGATCTGCACGAAGGCGGTTACCTGTTCCTCGCGACGCCGGCCGGCGACGCGACGCTGCGCGAGAACCATGCGCTGCAGACGCGCCTCGGCGCCGATATCCGGCTGATGGACGGCGCCGCGCTGCGCGCGAAGTTTCCGTGGCTCAACGTCGACGATCTCGTGTCGGGCGCGTACGGCGTGAGCGGCGAAGGCTGGTTCGACGGCTACGGGCTCGTGCAGGCGCTGCGCAAGAAGGCGCAGGCGCTCGGCGCGCGTTACGTGCCGGCCGACGTGAAGGACGTCGTGCGCGACGGCCGCAGGATCACGCACGTCGTGACGGGCGACGGCGAGCGCTACGCATGCGACACGCTGGTCAACGCGGCCGGCGCGTGGACGCGCACGCTGTCGTCGATGATGGGCATCGACATTCCCGTGTATGCGCGGCGGCGCAGCATCTTCAACGTATCGTCGCCGGCGAAGCTCGCCGATTGCCCGCTGCTGATCGACCCGACCGGCGTGTATTTCCGGCCGGAAGGGCGGACGTATATCTGCGGCACGTCGCCGAGCCCGGATCGCGACCCGGACGACCTGCCGCTCGACGAAGTCGATCACGCGCTGTTCGACGACGTGATCTGGCCGACGCTCGCGCACCGCGTGCCGGAATTCGAGGCGCTGCGCGTCGAGAATTGCTGGTCCGGTTACTACGAGTACAACGTGTTCGATCACAACGCGATCATCGGCTACCACCCCGAACTCGACAACGTCGTGTTCGCGAACGGCTACAGCGGCCACGGGCTGCAGCAAGGGCCGGCGACGGGGCGTGGCGTCAGTGAACTCATTCTGGGCGGGCGTTACGACACGCTCGACCTGTCGTCGCTCGGCTGGGCGCGCGTGCTCGAAAACCGGCCGATCGTCGAGAAGAACGTCGTGTAGCGCGGCGTGACCGCCCGGTATGGGGTGGGCGGGATTCTCCTTGTGTCTCAAACCCGTTGGCCCGACTCCGTCGGGCTTTTTTTGCCGCGCGGCCGTTACCCCGCGCCGTAGACGGCGTCCCGCAGATCGAGCGTGTACTGCCCGTTCATGCCTTCGTAGAGCGTGTTCGACAGCGACACGACGGTGAGCCCGCGTGCGCGGTCGACGAACCACGAATGACCGTAGACGCCGCCCCAGCGCCACGTGCCGACGGATTCCGGCGACGCGGCCGCCTGCGGATCGTGCAGCACCGAGAAGCCGATGCCGAAGCCCGCGCCCGGCAGGTCCGGCAATTCGAAATCGCCGGTCTGCACGCGGCCCATCTCGTCGACCAGCTCGGCGGGCAGGATCGCGCCGCCGCCCGCGCGCAGCGTGTCCAGCACCGTCAGCACGTCGCCGGCGGTGCCGACCATCCCGGCGCCGCCCGAC
The DNA here is from genome assembly GCF_001524725.1 of Burkholderia sp. MSMB1072. Classification (NCBI taxonomy): domain Bacteria; kingdom Pseudomonadati; phylum Pseudomonadota; class Betaproteobacteria; order Burkholderiales; family Burkholderiaceae; genus Burkholderia; species Burkholderia sp. MSMB1072. Next base: position 142,513 of record NZ_LOYC01000057.1, on the reverse strand, counting down.
GGGAACGCTTGTGCATTCAGCGCGCGCGACGGCGAGTACGTGACGCCGACGAACCCTTCGACGATGGGCACCGTCTCGTTCTCGGCGAGCCGGTGCGGTTGCGGCGTGTCGTTGACGTACGGCGTGGCGAGCCGCGCGGGATCGCGAGCGACGAAGGCCGTGTCGCGTGCGCCGAGCGGGTGCAGCACGAGCGCATCGACCGCGTCGGCGAGCGGCACGCCGCAGACGGCCTCGATCAGCGCACCGACGACGTCGATCGACAGCGAATAGTTCCAGTTGGTGCCGGGTGCGAACAGCAGCGGCACGCTGGCGATCCGGCGCAGGTTTTCGGCGAGCGTGATCGATGCGCCGTCGAGCCCGTCGGAGACACCGGCGCGCGCATAGGGGCCGTTTGCGTCGGTTTCGTTGAAGCGATAGTCGAGACCGGCGGTATGCACGAGCAACTGGCGCACCGTGATCGTCGGCACGCGGCCGTCGGGCAGTGCCGGACGGAACGCGGGCAGCCAGCGCGTGACGTCTTCGTCGAGCGACAGCTTGCGTTGTGCGACGAGCGCCATCGCGGCCGCCGAGACGATCGGCTTCGTCACCGACGCGAGCCGGAACAGCGTGTCCTCGCGCATCGGCGTACGCGATTCGCGGTCCGCGAATCCGGCCGCGCGGCGATAGACGAGTTCGCCGTCGCGGGCGACGAGGACGACCGCGCCGACGAGGCGCTGCGTGTCGAGCTGGCGGGACAGGACCGCGTCGATGCGCTCGGCGAGCGCGGGATCGGTTGACGACTGCAGTGACGATGCGGGAGAGGAGGTCATCGAAATTTCCGTCGTGAAGGGGCCGTTCGACATGTTATGGGTTGCCTGGCGCACGCGTCGTTAACTCGTACGCGGAGCGGGGCGATGTGTGCGGCGCAGGCCGGCGGCGACGAACACCGGGCCCCGCAGCAGACAAAATATGCGCCAATCGGCCGGCGGCGTTCGTTAGAATCTGCTTTCGTCGAGGAAATGACGCATTTGCATTGGTGCAGAGCAGTATCGAATCGAAGACGCTGCTTGTCCCGATTCCATCGTTCATCTTTCACCGGAGGCGAGCATGCCAGGTTTACTTCCCGATGTTGACCGCGAGGGGCTCCTCGAATACTCGGTGGTGTACACCGATCGCTCGGTCAACCATATGTCGCAGCGCTTCCAGCACGTCATGCGCGACATCTCCGCCACGCTGAAAAAAGTCTACAACGCGCAGTCGGTCGCGATCGTGCCGGGCAGCGGGACGTTCGGCATGGAAGCCGTGGCGCGACAGTTCGCGACGAACAAGAGGTGCCTCGTCATCCGCAACGGCTGGTTCAGCTTCCGCTGGTCGCAGATTTTCGACATGGGCAGCATTCCGTCCGAAACGACGGTGCTGAAGGCGCGCCCGGTCGAAGCCGGCAGGCAGGCCGCCTATGCGCCGGCCCCGATCGACGAAGTGGTCGCCGCGATCAGGGAAAACAAACCCGATCTCGTGTTCGCGCCGCACGTCGAAACCGCGTCCGGCATGATGCTGCCCGATGCGTACCTGCGCGCGGTGGCCGATGCCGTGCATGCGGTCGGCGGCATGTTCGTGCTGGATTGCATCGCGTCGGGCACCGTGTGGGTCGACATGCAGGCGAGCGGCGTCGATATCCTGATCAGCGCGCCGCAAAAGGGCTGGAGCGCATCGCCGTGTTGCGCGATGGTCATGTTGAGCCCGCTCGCGCGCGAGCGCATCGATGCGACGACCAGCACCAGCTTCGCGTGCGATCTGCGCAAGTGGCTGCAGATCATGGAAGCGTACGAGGCCGGCGGGTTCGCGTATCACGCGACGATGCCCACGGACAGCCTCGCGACGCTGCGCGACGTGATGAAGGAAACCGACGCGTACGGTTTCGACAAGGTGAAGGCGGAACAGCTCGAGCTCGGCGAGCGCATTCGTGCGCTGCTGACGGAGAAGGGGTTCAGAAGCGTGGCCGCGGCAGGATTCGAGGCGCCGGGCGTCGTGGTGAGCTACACGGACGATGACGGTATTCGCACCGGGAAGAAATTCGCCGATGTCGGTTTGCAGATCGCGGCGGGCGTGCCGTTGCAATGCGACGAGCCGGAGGATTTCAAGACTTTCCGGCTCGGGTTGTTCGGTCTCGACAAGCTGCATGATGTCGATGGCGCGGTGAAGCGGTTTGCCGATGCGTTGAACCGGATTCTTTGAGGCGGTCGTGCGCAACGGGTTGCGCCGGTGGCCGCCGCGCGTTCGTCGAGCGGCGGCTTCCGAGTCGTTGAATACTCAACCATTCAGAGGCGTGACATGACCGAAGGCCCTCTGACATTTGCCAGTCAAGCCGAATGGGAAAGCTGGTTGGGGAAAAACGGTGGCACGTCGGCCGAAGCATGGCTGCGGCTCGCGAAAAAAGGTGCGGGGCAGCGAACCGTCACCTATGAAGAGGCGGTGGAAAGCGCCCTCTGCCACGGCTGGATCGATGGCCAGAAGAAGGCCGAGAGCGAGCAATACTGGTTGCAGCGCTTCACCCCGCGCTCGGCAAAAAGCATCTGGTCCAAACTCAACAAGGACAAGGCCGAAGCGTTGATCGCCGCAGGCAGAATGCACGCGGCCGGCATGAGCGAAATCGAGAAGGCGAGGAAGGACGGCCGCTGGGAGGCTGCTTATACGTCGGCCAGCAACTCGATCGTGCCGGACGATCTGCTGGCGGCTTTGGACGCCAATCCGAAAGCCGGGAAGTTTTTTGCGACGCTGAACAGCCGTAATCGCTATGCGATCCTGTTTCGGATACAGAACGCGAAAAAGCCGGAAACACGGGCGCGCAAAATCGCGGAATTCATCGACATGCTCGAGCGGGGCGAGACTTTGCATCCGTAGGGCTGTGGCGCCCGCGGCATACCAGATGAAGCGTGACGGGCCGAGAACTGTCGGAGGCGGACAGCTACCGCCACTTGACGGCGGTAGCGTTCAATTATTCGGCATGCCGAGGTCGGTTGCGTCGCGTACGGATTCGACTATGCGACATGGGCTTCGCGGACGGGATCGATTTAGTCGGCGTGACATGAAAAATTCGTTTTTTTTTGATTTTATGGGTAATTATATTTATAAAAGTAAAACAATGAATATCTAGTCGCGTCGATAATTTACACCCTCCTGACGAAATTGACAGTTGCATTTCGTTTAAATGTTAATTTAAATTGACTTGCAGTGAAATCGGTCATTTCGATTAATGAAATAATCAGGAGGGGATGTGATTCATCGAATGCTTTTTGCCGGTGCGATTGTGCTTGCGACGGCGATGCCGGCTCATGCGGAAAGTGCGACGGATGTTTCTCCCATTTGCACGACAGTCCGGACCGAACCGACCAGGGACTCGCTATTGAGTCGAAGCAGTTATTGCCAGAAAACGGTCCCGCTCGAATATGTCGCGAAGGACAATCAAAACAATGAAATCGGGCGAGTGGCTATCGAGGCCTACGCGTATTCCGACAATCCGTCGAATCAGCTTGCGTGGCCATTGAAGTTCCGATTTCGCACCCGCGTCATTTCCGGCAATCCGGGCGGTCTGATGATCAAGCCCGTCGTCGAATGCGGATCGGATTGCACGGTTGCGCCCAATGCCGGCGTGCCGCTTGCCCTCGGCGGATTGTCCAACGAGATATCGGTGATGGTTACGCCGAACATGGGAGCTAATAACCCGCTCAGGTTCAGTCCGACCCTCGAGTATCGGGTCGCGAAGTCGGGGGACTCGTTCGAGAACGGAGCAAGCGTGAGTCCGTACGCGGGTGTGGGTTATATTCCCGACATTCGATGCGACGTCGCGCTCGTCAAGAGCAACTCGCAAGGATGTGTCTACGCGGACGCACCGGCGGTTCTCCGTACCATCGTCGCCACGAATCCCGACGTCGATGAATCGGCGATCCATATTCGCGAAGCGCAAGCGGCCGGGCGGCCCGGCAAGTTCGTGCCGAAGGGAGACGGCACGATTTTTCCCGATACTTGGGAGTCCCGGCCGCTGACACGCACGCGCGACGCAACGCTTCGGCGCGATAATCGGGATGCATCCAAGAAGCAATGCGTTGCGAAATACGGCTCGGTTAACGGTCAGTGCACGTTCACCGGCGATCCGGACGAAACGCCGACCGATTGCGATTGCGACGAGTATCCGTTTGCGTCGACCGAGCAGGGTGCATCGAGTGACCCGGAAGTATCGGTCAAGCGTATCGATGCCAGCGATAATCGGCGCGCGGGCGCTTTTCTCGGCAATTTCTATTTGAACCAGCGCGTGCTCGACCAAGAGAATTTCTACGTCGACGTCGGATCTCAGCAGCCTGCCGCAAAACGTTGAGCCGCTGGGGAAAAGGAAAACCATACCGTTGCCGCGGTTCGCGGGTGACCCCAAACCGCGGCATGAAAACATTCACCACATGAGCGATCACGAGAATTTCCCTTTCTGGCTCAACCAGCCCTATGAACGCTGTCGACGCGTCGTGCCGGGCGCGATGCAATCCGAGACGGTGGCGGTGGAGGATGCGCTGACGCGCGTGACGGCGGCCGATGTTTTCGCACGGGAGAATGTCCCGCCCGTTCCGCTCGCTGCGATCGAAGGCTATGCAGTGCGCGCATCCGATACCGTACACGCGACGCATAGTGCGCCCGCCGAACTCGATTTCGAGTTCAGCCGACGCGCACTGGCTTCGCCAGCGGGCAGTCCGGCGGCTCGCGCAATCGGCGCGCGGTGTGCGGTCGATGTTCCTCCGTATTTCGCACTGCCGGAAAACGCCGACACCGTCGTCCCGAAAGGCGACCTTGAAATTACGTATCGCGGCGCCCGGTCTTTCCTGCTGCTGCACGCGCCGCTATCGGCTGGACAACACGTCATCGCTCCCGGCAGCGAATATCGACAAGGCAGCCTGCTCCTGCCCAAGGGCAGCCGGATAACGGCCGAACGGCAGATCGCGCTGATAGCGGCAGGTGTTCGCGATATCGAGGTCACCAAACGGCCGCGCATCGGCGTGGTGATCGTCGGATATGAACAGCGCGCGCCCGGCATCGCTCGCGAACGCTGGCAGCGGCCCGACACGAGCGGACCGTATATCCGTGCGGTACTGCAGCGCTGGGGATACGAAGTCCACTCGGTCGAATACATCGAGCCTCCGGACATGGCGCTGTCGCCGCTCGAGGTGCAACAGAACGAGTACGCATTCAGGAAGAAGCTCGCCGAGCTCGCGCAACGTTATGACCTGATCGTCGGAGCCGGATTGCCTGCCAAGCCGCCCTTCCGGGATGTCGGACTGAATGCGCAACCGGTGTATTCGCGCGACGACGCGACCGTCGAGATCCAGCAAACACCGGCGGATCGTTTCAACTTCGGACGCAGCGACGATCGCTCGCCGCCGAAGAAAACCACGCTCACGTTCACGCGGCCGGACGGTACGCAGAGCGGGATGACGGTCATGACCAGCTACGATCAGGCCACGCTGATCAACCTGCCGGGCCACACTAATGCGGTCGCTATGCTGATGCACGCGATCATGCCGCGCGTGCTCGATTTGCTCGAGCACGCCGCAACACCGGGGCCCCATTGGGAAGCCGGCATCATTGACCACAGCGTCGAGCGCGATGCTCGACTGAACGCGATGCGATGGGGCAATCTGCACCGCGACGTCGATGGTAATCCGGTCGTTCGCCTGCTGCCGTCCGAAGATGATGGATTGATCGGTGGTGTCGTCCGTGCCGATGTGCTCGTCGCGATCCCGGCGGCGGACTATCCGATGGCGACAGGTTCGTCCGTGCTGTTCCTGCGTCTCGATCGCGATCTTTCCAGCGAGCCGCCGCGCCACGTCACGGCGACATCCGCCGAGCGAGCCGTACAAGCGTTGCCGACGGCCGACACCCGCATGGCGGCCCGCGCTACCGACGGCGCACGCACCGTCGACCTTCGCGAAACATGGCAGCGGATCGACGCAGCATTCGCCGCCGATGCGTCACGCTTGCCGGGCGGACTCAACGGACCGGCGTCCGAGGATGATATCGATGCCTTGCAGGTCGCGCTGGGTACGAAGCTGCCCGGCGTTCTCATCGACAGTCTTCGCATTCACAATGGCCAAGCAGCGTTGGGCGATGCGTTTTCCGGAAGCGATGCGCTGCTGAGCGTGCACGAGATCCTCGCGCAATGGCGCGTCTGGAAAGGTCTCGTGGACGGCGGCGATTTTGACGGCATGACATCGGAGCCGGATCCCGGCATCGCCGGCGACTGGTACAACCTGAAGTGGATTCCGTTCACCCATGACGGCAGCGGCAATCATTTGTGTGTCGACCTCGATCCCGCTGAAGGCGGCGTCGCTGGTCAAGTGATTCGGGTCTGGCATGATGATGCGCGGCGCGAGCGTATCGCGGGGAGTTTTCCCGAGTGGCTTGCCGGCATCGCGTCGGCGCGACAATCAAGCTGAGTACTCATGGAGCGTGCAGTCGTGCCGCCTCGTCGATAACCGACGCGTGGCGCGATGTGGCGGGATGGCGGCCCAGACCCGACGGAGAAACGAACGATGGTGTCGAAAAGCGTCCGCAAGGCGACGGTCGACGATGTTCCGGTGCTGACACGGATCCGGAACGATGCACATGCCAAGAAGGTCGCGCACCGCGACTACGTATGGGGCAAGGAGGGCGACGGATTCTCCGAAGGGTGGGTACGAAACCACGTCGCCGAGAAAGCCGTATACGTCGTCGAACAGGATGGCGCGCTGGTCGGAACGTTCTCGCTCGACTTCGACGATGACAGACACTGGGGGCCCCAAGCGCCGATTGCAGGCTACGTGCACGGCCTCTGTGTGCGGCAGGGTTTCAACGGCCTCGGGCTCGGCAGCTTCATGCTCGACTGGTGCGCTCATGAGGTGAGCCGCTTGAACCGGCGTTTGCTTCGACTCGACTGCGGCGCTGAAAACATCACGCTCTGCGCTTACTACGAGTCGCTGGGCTTTGTCCGCGTCGGATTGAAAGCGGACGGTATTGTCTGGTCTCTTTACGAAAAACCTGTCAATTCGGGCCGCCGGTGATCGCGGCGGTCCTGCAGCAAACATCGGCGGCGGAATCCACGTCAGTCGGGGCGCACGATCGAACACCACGCGTTCATCTGAAGCCGCGCCCCCGTTACCCTGCTACGCCGGCAAAAGGCCCGCTTTACGATAACTGTCAATCAGCGCGTCATAGAGCGAGAGATCGGCGCGGCTCCGCGCGATGAGCTGGGCGCCGGCGATGGCGGCGAAGATCGCCCGTGCCCGCTGTTTGCGCTCCCGGGCACCGACCACTGCCGCCGCGGACAGAACCTTGCCGCGCTACCGCGTCACGACGCAAGATCAGGGGCATGTATCGGTCACTCCGAATTCGTCACGGAATGCTCGACTTGCAATTGTGGAATAGTGTTTGATGTCCAAGGCGATCGGATGCGAATGGATTGCATGATCGCGACGGCGGATTGGCCCCGGCACGAAAGCCCGACCTATACAGGAAGCGACAGTATGAAAATGGATGCGTTTGCCTTTGGCACGACCAACTGGGCCGAAATCGAGCGAACGGAACATCGAGGAGAAACCGGCGTCGCTTATTGGCGCACGCGGTTCTTTGGTGAAGAGCCGAATCGGATCCGTGTGCGGATGGTGGAATACACGCCCGGCTACCTCGCCGATCACTGGTGCCAGAAAGGGCATGTTCTTTTCTGTATGGAAGGCGAACTGGAAACGACGCTCAAGGACGGGCGGAAGTTCGTTTTGACGGCGGGCATGAGCTACCAGGTTGGCGACAACGCGGAACCACATCAGTCCTACACCCGGACGGGGGCGAAACTTTTCATTGTCGACTGATCCGGGTGTCGGAGTAATTTTGTCAGTCCGCTTTCAGATGCTCAGAACGTCTCATACGGGTCGATTGAGCGGGTAACGGACCACCACCGCATGTGACACCGTTGCGGTCATCGCGACATCGCATCAACATGCCGACTGATCCATCCATCGGGGAGAACTCATGTTTGACCACGTCAAATTCGGCGTCAGCGACTACGCCGCCAGCAAGGCGTTTTTTCTCAAGGCGCTCGAACCGCTGGGTGCCGAAATCGTCGGGGAACGCGAGCCGTCGTACGGGATCGAGATCGGACTGCCCAGCAAGTCTTCGCTGTGTTTGTTCCCGACCGACGAGAAACCGGCGCATCTCCACATCGCGTTCGTGGTCGACACGCGGCAGCAAGTCGATGCGTTTCATCGCGCGGCGCTGGAGGCCGGCGGGAAGGACAATGGCGCGCCCGGGCTGCGGCCGCATTATCACGCGAACTATTACGCGGCGTTCGTCATCGGTCCGGATGGACACAATATCGAGGCGGTGTGCCATCGGGCGGAGGGGTGATGCGCGGGATCGGTAAAACGCTCGCGGCGATCGCAAGCCTTGCGCTCGTCGGCATTGCCTGCGTTCAAGCCGCGCCCCGCGAAACTGCATTCCCGCGCTTCACTCAGACGGAAGGCAAGCTCAACGGCGACGGGCTTCCGCTCTCGGGCGTGAAGCTCTGCGTGCTGCCCGACCGTGCGCCGTGCTTCGAGATGCCGCCGGCGCCGCTTCCCCATTCCTCGAAGGAGCTGTACCAGTTCGGCCTGAATCCACGGTCCGAGCGGTTGCCGATCGCGTCCGGCGGCTCGTGGGTGTTCTTCTCGGGGATGTTCTCGGGCGGCGGCAGCGGGATGCTGGAGCGCGTCGCCGTGCTGCGTGTCGGCGCGGACGGCAAGATCGAGAACCTGATGCCGAAGGTCACGCAGACGGAAATGGCCGATCGCGCGATGTGGAACTTGCCGGAGGTGTCGCCGTATCCGCTGTTTGTCCGCGCGGACGCCGAGTGGCAAGAGGGCGAAGTGCATTTCGACAAGCACTTCTTCGAAGTCGACGCATGGGTGTTCGACCCTGCCGCCAATCAATACGCGAAGCGCTTTTCTTACCGCACGAGCAAGCGCTACGACAGAGGCGAGGGTTCGGACCACGTGCTGGCCGCCGAGCGCGCGGAAATCCTGCGTCGCCTTTCAGCGGGCAAGTAACGCGGCTATCGCTGCGCGTCTCCGTACGTCTCCTTGCACACCCCGCGCAGCGCGTCGACGAGCAGATCGCGCGCAGGCGACTGCGAATCGGCGGCGCGCGTGAACAGCGCGATGGGCGGCAGCGTCCATACCAGCGAATAAGGCACGATCGCCACGCCGGCGATTCGCACGAGTTCTTCCGCGATGTCGGCCGGCACGATCGACACGGCCTCGTCGCTCGACGCGATCATTTCGCCGATCAGCTTCGACGAGTAGCTTTCGACGATCGGCACGGGCGGCGCGATGCCGGCCGACAGGAACAGGTCGGTCACCTGTTCGCGCATCGGCGTATGCGGCGCGCCGAGAATCCAGTCGAGCGCATGCAGCTTGTGCCAGTCCAGCGGCGTGCGGGCGAGCTTCGCCGCCAGCCGCCGGCTCGCGATCATGCGCGGCTGCTGCTGATACAGCACTTCGAACGAAACCTGCCCGAGATCGATCGCCGACGACGCGCGCCCGATCACGATGTCGACGCTGTGATCCCGGAGTTGCAGCAGCAACTGATCGCTGGTGCCTTCGTGAATCGTGACGGTCAGGCGCCGCTCCATGCGCGCCTGCAGCCGCTTCAGCGCGGCCGACAGCATCTGGCCGGAGATGAACGGAATCACACCGATGTGCAGATGGGCCGCATGCCCGGCGGCGACGGCCTCCATCTCGCGGGCGAGGTGGTCGAGATCCTTGATCATCGCCTTCGCCCGTTCGAGCACGACCGCGCCGAGCGCGGTGGGCCGCATGCCGCGCGACGAGCGCTCGAACAGCGACGTGCCGAACATGCTCTCCAGTTCGGACAGCGCGTTCGTCACGGCCGGCTGGCTGCTCGCCATGTGCTCGGCGACGCGCGTCAGCGATCCGTGCTGCTGGATCTGCAACAACAGCACCAGATGCCGAATCTTCAGACGAGCGCCGAGCCGCCTGACCACGTCGTTTGCATCAAAATTCATTGACTGGTCATGCATTCATCAGGAAAAAGTGATGGACCGATATTAAAACAGAATCATCACGTTATGGCGGATCCCTAGAATCACCTTCATGGATCGCGCCGGGACTGGCCTGGCGCCCACGCCGGGACCCAAACATGAAACAGACAGAGACACAGCAGCAGGCCGCGTTCGACTATCACGAGTTTCCGACCCCCGGGAAAATCTCGGTCGTGGCGAGCAAGCCGCTGGTGACCCAGCGCGATCTGGCGCTGGCCTATACGCCCGGCGTGGCGAGCGTGTGCGAGTCGATCGCCGCCGATCCGCTGCAGGCGCACCGCTTCACGAGCCGCGGCAACCTCGTCGGCGTGATCACGAACGGCACCGCCGTGCTTGGTCTCGGCAACATCGGCCCGCTCGCGTCGAAGCCGGTGATGGAGGGCAAGGCCGTCCTGTTCAAGAAGTTCGCCGGGATCGACGTGTTCGACATCGAGATCAACGAGACCGATCCGGACAAGCTGGTCGACATCATTGCCGGCCTCGAGCCCACGTTCGGCGGCATCAACCTCGAGGACATCAAGGCGCCGGAATGCTTCACCGTCGAGCAGAAGCTGCGCGAACGCATGAAGATTCCGGTCTTCCATGACGATCAGCACGGCACGGCCATTACCGTTTCCGCCGCGTTCATCAACGGGCTGAAGGTCGTCGGGAAGTCGATCAAGGAAGTGAAGGTCGTGACGTCGGGCGCCGGCGCGGCCGCGCTGGCGTGCCTGGATCTGCTGGTCGACCTCGGGCTGCCGGTGGAAAACGTCTGGGTGACCGACATCGAAGGCGTCGTCTATCGCGGCCGTACCACGCTGATGGACCCGGCCAAGTCGCGCTTCGCGCAGGAAACCGATGCGCGCAAGCTCGCCGACGTGATCGGCGGCGCGGATGTGTTCCTGGGGCTGTCGGTGGGCGGCATTCTCACGGCGGAGATGCTGAAGGAAATGGCGGCGCGCCCGCTGATTCTCGCACTGGCCAACCCGACACCGGAAATTTTCCCGGAACTGGCACATGAGACGCGCGACGACGTCGTCATCGCGACGGGCCGCTCGGACTACCCGAACCAGGTCAACAACGTCCTGTGTTTCCCGTACATTTTCCGCGGCGCGCTGGACGTGGGTGCGACGACGATCACGCGCGAGATGGAGATCGCCGCGGTGCACGCGATCGCGGGGCTGGCCGAGGAAGAGCAGAACGAAGTCGTCGCGGCGGCCTACGGTGCATACGACGTATCGTTCGGCGCGCAATACCTGATTCCGAAGCCGTTCGACCCGCGCCTGATCGTGCGGATCGCACCGGCCGTGGCGAAGGCGGCGATGGAAGGCGGCGTGGCGACGCGTCCGCTCGCGAATCTCGATGCGTATGTCGAGCAGTTGCAGCAATTCGTCTATCACTCGGGCGCGTTCATGAAGCCGCTGTTCGCGACCGCGCGTCAGCTCGTGCGCGACGGCGGCAAGGCGCGGATCGTGTTCACCGAAGGCGAAGACGAGCGTGTGCTGCGTGCGGTGCAGGTCATCGTCGACGAGAAGCTTGCGCGGCCGATTCTGGTCGGGCGTCCGGAGGTGCTGCTCGCGCGCATCGAGCGGTTCGGCCTGCGCTTGCGGCTTGGTCAGGACGTCGAAGTGACCAATCCGGAATACGACGAGCGCTTCCCGCAGTACTGGACGAAGTATTGGGAACTGCGGTGCCGCGACGGTATTTCGAAGGAAATGGCGCGCGTGGAAATGCGCCGCCGCCTGACGCTGATCGGCGCGATGATGGTGCAGCTCGGCGACGCGGACGGGATGATCTGCGGGACGGTGGGCGAGTATCACAATCACCTGCGGTTCGTGGACGAAGTGATCGGCAAGAAGCCGGGGGCGTCGACGTACGCGGCGATGAACATCCTGTTGCTCGATCAGCGGACGGTCGCGCTGGTGGATACGCACGTGAACGACAACCCCGATGCGGAGCAGATCGCGGAATTCACGATTGCGGCGGCGCGGCAGATGGAATGGCTGAATCTGACGCCGAAGGTGGCGCTGCTGTCGCGGTCGAATTTCGGGTCGGGGAGTGCGGCTTCGGGCGTGAAGATGCGCCGGGCGCTGGAGATCGTGCGGGAACAGGCGCCGGATATCGAGGCGGATGGCGAGATGCATGGCGACTGTGCGCTCGACGAAGGGCTGCGGGCGAAGCTGCTGCCGATGTCGCCGTTGAAGGGGGCGGCGAATTTGCTGGTTTGTCCGAATGTGGATGCCGGCAACATCGCGTACAACCTGCTCAAGACCGAGGCGGGGAGCAATGTGGCGGTGGGGCCGTTCTTGCTCGGCGTCAATGCGCCGGTGAACATTCTTACTTCCAGTGCGACCGTGCGGCGGATCGTGAATATGGCTGCTTTGACGGTGATCGAGGCTAATCGGGGTGTGGCGGGCTGAGTGATCGGCGCTTGCGGGGCGGCCGCGGCCGCCCCTCGGTTTGTCGGCATTTGGCCATGAAATGCCGTTGAAAAATAAAATCCGGGCGGCTGCTAGAGGCTGTAACAGGTCATGGACACCTGATCGGCTTTCGCGGGATCATGATTCCGATTTGGCTTCGCTGAGCACATTCCCATTGCCGGGCCAGTCATCGCGTTGATGCGGGGCTGCCCCCATCCTGGATTCGCGCGCGGCCACTGCCCGCGTGCCGCAACTCATGCCCATAGGCCTCTTCAACCACTGTCACGGCCGCAAGAACCGTGAGGCCGCGCCACATCCGGCAAAACGGCGTGCATGGAAACGCGAGAGAACATCGCCGACGCATGTTGCCAAAATAATGCACGACGTATACAGTTGCTCATAGTGCATTGAAAGTTTCCTGCATAGCCGGTCGATAGCCATGACAGGCCTACGTCACGCGGAACCTTCGACGTTCAACACCCGCCATTGGAGCGACGTTGATGCATCACACGCTATCGCCCTTGCTCAGCGCGATGTATGACTTTGGCTTCGCGTTGTTCCATTTGACCTTCTGGCGCTGGTTCGACTGGCCAAGGTCTCTCGAAAAAAGCGGGAGACTCAATCGGGGCATCACCCAGACCCTCAACGTGATGTTGAGTTACGTGTTCATTGTCTATGCGGTGTCGCTCGTCCTGGCTGAAACGCGAACCCGAGGTCCGCTTGCGCTGGCGGGAAGCGGATTCTGGTTGCTGAGGGCGATTGCGCAACCCGTGCTGTTTGCCGGAACGCGCTTGAGCTGGATTTTCGTGGCTGTGTTCGCCCTTGGCGCGGGCCTGCATGCGGTCACATACGTTGATTCCGCGAAAGTGGGCGTCGAGGCATGGTCATTCGCTAAACCGCTTTCGTGAAAGCAGCATCGGCGCACTTCCGATTGCCGGATTTTCACGGTTTTAGAGAAGTTTCCTCGAAACGAAACGCTGTCCAACATCACCATGAATGCCGACCAGCTCTTTCAACAAGCCCATGAAATCGTCAGTCATTGCGCGCTCTGTTTCGTGTCTTCGAACGACGCCTCCGGTCAGATCAACTCCAGAGTCGTCGAGATCCTGGAAATCGAAAGCGACCTCACGATTCGTTTCATGACCGATTCGAGAACGCGTAAAGCGTTGGAGATTTGCCGGGGAAGCGCGATCAGCCTGTCCTTCCTCAGCATGGCTGACCGTGGATACGTGACGCTCGGAACCGTTCCGGTGGTTTCCGCCGACACGGCGTTGAAACAACGTATCTGGAAAGAGTCGCTGTTCACGTGGTTTCCCGACGGGCCGGACGATCCTTACGTGATCGCCGTCACCTGCACGCCGGTCTGGGTCGAGATGTGGTCACGCATGCGGGGGATTGCACCCGATCCGCTGGGCCTCAATTCGGTTCGGCTGATCCAGAAGGACGGCAACTGGCACGTCAATCACACGTTTCCAGCCATGCGCGAATCGTTGCGTGAGGGATCGTATGACGGGCAATGACAAGCAGCCGGTCGTCGTCATCGGTGCAGGGCTGGCCGGCCTGGCCGCTGCGCTGATGCTGGCGCGCGGTGACAAGCCTGTCGTCATCGTGGAAGCATCGGACGAAGCAGGCGGCTGCTGTTCCACCACGACGAAGAACGGCTTCACCTTCAACAACGGCGCGATGTATGTCGCGGTGCCGTCGCTGATTCGCGCGTCTTTCCGGCGCCTCGGTCTCGACTTCGATCGCGAGGTGCCGATGGTGGCCATCGAGCGCCCGCACGTCACGCACCTGGACAATGGAACGACCATTCATCTGTCCGGTGCGGGCACGTCGTATGTGGAAGGCGATCGCGCGGATTCGAGGACACGGCAACTGCGTGACGGCCTCGGCAGGCTCCGGCAACAGTGGGGGCCCGCTTACCGCACGCTGGTCGATGAAGTGTTGCCGCACGAGCCTTCGCTACTACGGACGTTGAGCAAACTATGGCGTTACCTGCCCCGCACGAGCGGGCATGCGAGCCGTCTGATCGAAGCGCACTTTGCCGATGCAGACCTGCAGTCGGCGGTTGCCTCGACCCTGCTCTACACCGGGCAAGGCCCCGACCGCCTTCCGGCGACGCAGATCGTCGGCCTGATTGCCATGCTGGAGGAGGGATTCCATCTGCCGCGTGCAGGCATGGGCGTCATCAACTCCGCGATGACGCGCGAGTTGTCCAGGCGCTCGGTGCCGATCCGGTTCGGCGCCCCTGTACGCGAAATCGTCGTGGAGAAGGGGGCGGTCCGCGGCATCGTGCTGGCTGACGGCGAGCGCATTGCGACCGATTGCGTCGTGGCGACCTGTTCGGGTTTCGACGTGGTTCGGCACTTGTTGCCCGACGGCGCGGTGCCAAGGCGGCTCGCGCACAAGGCTCGCACGGCGCCACTGTCGCATCGGGCGATTTCGATTCAGGTCGGTTGCTCGGGCGCCATGCTGCCACGCGCGTTCATGACCAATCGTGTGCCCTCGATGCGGCAACAAGCGGCGCTGCATGTATCGACTCCGGGCGTACCGCATTGGCTCGCCTATACCTGTCCGTCGCTGGTGTTGCCGGAGCTTGCGCCAAACGGCAAGGCGGTGCTGGAACTGTATGCGCCGGCGACAGGTATCCACTCCGTATCGGAATGGACGCGCGCGATGACGCAGGCGGCGGTCGACGACTATCTCAGCGCGATACAGGCGCATCTTCCCGGCCTGTGCATCGAAAGCGTCCGCGTGGCGGATCCGCGGGATTTCGCGAGCGAACGGCATTTGTACGAAGGCGCGCTGTACGGCATGGCCCCGGGTACGGCGCCCGACAAGTTCTTTCCGCATCGGGCAGGCCTGCGTGGCCTCTATCTCGGAGGACAGACGACGTTCCCGGGGTATGGCGTACCCACGGCCATGTTTTCCGGCATCCAGGCGGCGGAAGCCGCGATGCAGGACATGCGCGGGAATGCGTGATCGGCGCGTTGCGTGACCGTCGGCAATGTCCGACCCCCGCATCGCGCTCACGCCCGTTCCCCCATTTGATGACCAAACCGCAAGACGTAGTGCATAGATATCGTTTGCCGAGCCCTTAATGACTATCGACAATCGTGGCTCGAATTCACCGCCGCGGCGCCAGAAGCGCCTTGGCGGCCGGCACGCGACGGCTATCCCGGCCGGCCGTGCCCACCCGCTCACGACGACATGTACGCGTTCACGCCCTCATTCCAAAACCCCGCCGGCTCGCCGATCCGCGAGTTGTTCAAGTACCTGTCCGAACCGGGCATGATTTCGTTCGCGGGCGGTTACCCGGCCAGCGACCTGTTCGACGTCGACGGCCTGAATGCGGCCGCCGAACGCGCATACGCGCAGCCCGTTCGCTGCCTGCAATACGGCCCGACCGACGGCCTCGCCGAACTGAAGCAGCAACTGATCGCGCTGATGGCGCGTCGCGGCGTCGGCTGCACGTCGGCCGAACTGCTCGTCACGACCGGTTCGCAGCAAGGCCTCGACCTGCTGCTGCGCGTGATGGTGTCGCCCGGCGACGTCGTGCTGACCGAACAACCGGCATACCCGGCCACGCTGCAGGCGATGCGTTTGCAACAGGCGCGCATCGTGACGATCCCCGTCGACGGCGAAGGGCTCGACGTCGATCGTCTCGGCGAACAACTCGCGTCCGGCGCGATCGCGCAGCCGAAGCTGCTCTACACGGTTCCGACCTTCGCGAATCCGACGGGTGCGACGCTCACGCGCGAACGCCGGCTGAAGCTGTTGCGCCTCGCGGTGCAATACCGCTTCCTGATCGTCGAGGACGATCCGTACGGCGACCTGCGGTTCGCCGGCGAAGCCGTGCCGTCGATGCTCGCGCTGGCCGGCGAAGTGGACGGCGCGCGCGACTGGATCGTGCATTTCGCGAGCCTGTCGAAGATCGTCGCGCCGGGGTTGCGCGTGGGCTGGACGATCGCGCCGGCCGAAATCGCGCGGCGCTGCGTGATCGCGAAGCAGACGGTCGATCTGTGCAGTACGCCGTGGACGCAGGCGAGCGCCGCCGAATACCTGGCCGACGGCGCGCTCGAACGCCATCTACCGCGCATCACGGCCGCGTACCGGCGCAAATGCGACGCGATGTGCGACGCATTGCGCGACGGTTTCGGCGATGCAATCGAATTCCATCGTCCCGAAGGCGGGATGTTCGTGTGGGCGCGGCTCGGCGCGGTGCCGTCGGACGTGCTGCTGCAGCAGGCGATCGCCAACAAGATCGTGTTCGTGCCCGGCAAGGCGTTCTTCGCGGACAACGTCGACGCAGCGTCGCTGCGCCTGTCGTTCGCCGCGCCGGACGTCGACGCGATCCGGGAAGGCGTCGCGCGCCTCGTGCGCGCGTATGGTGCGGCGCTGGCCGCGTGAGGAGACATCGACATGACGATCACCATCAACGAAACGACATCGACGGGCGCAGCATCGGGCGCCGGCGACAAGCGGCCGGCCAAGCATCGCTCGTCGCAGATCGGCGCGGGGCCGCAATATGTGGCCGACGTACTCGGCCGCTTCGGCGCGGAGCCGGCGACCGATGGCGGCGATGCGGTGCCGGTCGTGCTCGGCTACAACTGAGCGGCGCACGCGCGGCGGCGCATCGCATGCGAGGCGTCGCCGACGCAAACGGTTAAGCTTGCGCGATCGAAACACCGACGATCGCCGCCGCCTCATGTCCGACTCGACCTCCGAATCGCTCGCGCAAACCTATGACCGCCTGTGGTCCTGCCTCGAATCGGGCGTACGTGTGCAGCGCTCGCCGTTCACGATGTTGCAGGCGGCGACGCTCGGCCTCGATGGCGCACCGAAGGTCCGGACGGTCGTATTGCGTCAGGTGAATCGCACCGAGCGCGTGCTGTCGTTTCATACCGACGTGCGTTCGGCGAAGGTGGCGGAGTTGCTTCGCGATCCGCGTATCTCGATCGTCGCCGGCGATCTCGATGCCCTCGTGCAGATTCGCGCGGAAGGCGTTGCGTCGATCTGCGACGACGAAGCGCAACGGCGTGCGATCTGGCGAGCGAGCCGGCCGCATACGTTGCTGCTGTATCGCGCGCCGTTGCCGCCCGGTACGCCGGTCGCGTCGCCCGAAGCCGCGCATATCGACGCCATCGCACCCACCGGCGACGGCTACGAAAATTTCTGCCTGATCCACATGACGGTCACGCGCATCGACTGGCTCGAACTCGCGCGCACCGGCCATCGTCGGGCGGTATTCGACCTGAACGAAAGCGGCTACGACGCCCGCTGGATCGCGCCCTGACGCGAACTCCGCGCGCTCGAGCCGTTCAAGGCCGCCCGTCCGACGCGGCCCGGATCATCCACTCGCGCATCACCGCGATCGCGTCGTCGTCGCGGCGTTCGGCCGGATACACGAGATAGAACCCCATCGACAGCGGAAACGCGAAGTCGAACGGCTTGCACAGCCGTCCGGCGGCGATGTCGCGCTCGACGAGCGGCTCGGTCGCGAGCGCGATGCCCTGGCCGGCGACGGCCGCATCGATCGCGAGCGACGTCTGGTTGAAGCGCAGCCCCTTGTGCGGATCGACGTCGACCGGTTCGGGCATCGCGGCGAGGAACTCGGGCCACAGATCGTGCGCGTCGTGCAGCAGTACCTGGCCGGCGAGCGCGTGCGGCGAAGCCGGCGCGGTCAGCACCGAAGGGCTGCAGACCGCATACACGTCGAGCGGGAACAGCGCATGGGTGGCGAGATGCTTGCCGAACGGCGGCTTGCCGTAGCGGATCGCGAGATCGACGCCGTCGTGGCGAAACGTCGCGATCTGCGGGTCGGCGATCACGCGCACGTCGTAGTCGGGATGCGCGTCGGTGAACTGCGCGAGCCGCGGGATCAGCCACTTCGACGCGAACGACGGCGTCGTGCTGATCGTCAGCGCGGCGCGCCGTTTCACGAGCTTGTCGGTCGCGTCGGCGATCGCGTGCAGCGCGCGCTGCACGTCGGAGAAATACGCGGTGCCGTCGTGCGTGAGCGCGAGGCCGCGCGGCAGGCGCTCGAACAGCTTCAGGCCGAGCACGTCCTCGAGGTGGCGCACCTGCTGCGCGACGGCGCCCTGCGTGACGCCGATCTCGTCGGCGGCGGCGCGGAAATTGAGGTGCCGCGCGGACACTTCGAACGCACGAAGCGCATTCAGCGGCGGCAGGCGGGAGGAGCGTGGAGGCATCGTCAGGCTGTAGAAAAACTATCGACTGGCGGCAGAAATACTGGTTCGACAGTCGGAATCGATGCGCCTACATTACCACCATGGCGCGCCGAATGGCGGCTGCGCGGCGGCGGAGCGGAAGCAAGGAGCGGATCGTGACTGTAGAAAAAGTGGCGGTGATCACGGCGGCTGGCAAGGGCATGGGCGCGGCCATCGCGCGGGAACTGGCGGCGACGGGCTATCGCGTCGCGCTGATGTCGCCGTCGGGCAGCGCGGTGGCGCTCGGCGAGGAACTGGGCGGCTTCGGCATCGAGGGCTCGGTGACGGAAGAGGCCGATATCGATCGGCTCGTGCAGGAAACGGTCGCGCGCTACGGCCGAATCGACGCGGTCGTGAACAACACCGGCCATCCGCCGAAGGGCGAACTGCTGGCGATCACCGACGACAACTGGCACGCGGGGCTCGACCTGATCCTGCTGAACGTGGTGCGCGTGATGCGCCGCGTGACGCCGATCTTCCAGAAGCAAGGCGGCGGCGCGGTGGTCAACATCTCGAGCTTCGCGGCGGACGCGCCCGAGCAGCCGATGCCGGTGTCGTCGGCGTTGCGCGCGGCGCTGAGTGCATGGACGCGCCTGTACGCGGAGCGCTATGCGGCCGAGAACATCCGGATGAACGCGGTGCTGCCGGGCTTCATCGACAGCTGGCCGGAAACGCCGGAGATCGTCGCGCGCATTCCCGCCGGCCGCTTCGGCAAGACCGGCGAAATCGCGAAGACCGTCGCGTTCCTGCTGTCGGACGGCGCGGGCTACATCACCGGGCAGAACATTCGCGTCGACGGCGCGATCGTCAAGGCGCTCTGAGCGTCGCACGGGCGAGCGGCCGCGAAAGCGTGTCCGCTCTCCGCGCAGCAGCTACAAACGCGTACAAATCAGACAAATCCGGGATACATCGGACCTTTCAAATGGGCGACGCCGCGTGACCAGGGCGCGCCGGATTGAAAGCCAGGGCGCGATCCCGCGCGCGGCATGTTCACTTTCCACTTCACGAAAGGAGATGCCGAACGATGTCTTCCACACCGTTTTCCCCGATGCGTCGCCACCTGCTGGCCACTTCCGTGGCCGCCGGGGTCTCGGCGATGCTGCCCACCGCGCTGCATGCCGCCACCGGCGCGAGCGGCATACGCCCGTTCACCGCGCACATTCCCGACGAAGCCGTGGCCGACCTGCGCCGCCGTATCGCCGCGACGCGCTGGCCGGGCCCCGAGACCGTCGCCGACGAATCGCAGGGCGTGCGGCTCGCGCGCATGCAGGCGCTGCTGCGCTACTGGGGCACCGACTACGACTGGCGCAAGGGCGAGGCGCGCCTGAACGGATTCCCGATGTTCATCACGGAAATCGACGGGCTCGACATTCATTTCATTCACGTGCGGTCGCGGCACGAGAACGCGATGCCGATGATCATGACGCACGGCTGGCCCGGTTCGGTCTTCGAGCTGCTGAAGGCGATCGGCCCGCTGACCGACCCGACCGCGCATGGCGCGAGCGCGGACGACGCGTTCCACGTCGTCGTGCCGTCGCTGCCGGGTTTCGGCTTTTCGGGCCGGCCGACGAAGACCGGCTGGGGTTCCGACCACATCGCGCGTGCGTGGGGCGAGCTGATGGCGCGGCTTGGCTATACGCGCTTCGTGTCGCAGGGTGGCGACTGCGGCTCGGTGATCTCGCATCGAATGGCGATGCAGCGCGTGCAGGGCCTGGCCGGGATTCACGTCAACATGCCGGCGACGGTGCCGCCGGACATCGCGACGCTGCTCGCGACCGATGCGCCCGCGCCCGCTTCGCTGTCGCCGAAGGAAAAGGCCGCGTACGAGAAGCTCGCGACGTTCTATCGCGACAACTGCGGCTACTCGGCGATGATGGTCACGCGGCCGCAGACTGTCGGCTATGCGCTTGCGGATTCGCCGTCCGGGCAGGCTGCGTGGATGTACGACAAGATCTCGCAGTGGACGTACAGCGGCGGCGTGCCCGAACGGTCGATTCCGCGCGACGAGATTCTCGACGACATTTCGTTGTACTGGCTGACGAACACCGCGACGTCGGCTGCACAGATCTACTGGGAGGATCACTCGAACAACTTCAACGCGGTGGACATTTCGCTGCCGGCGGCGATCACGGTGTTTCCGGGCGAGATCTACCAGGCGCCGCGCAGTTGGGCCGAGCGCAGCTATCACAACCTGATCTATTTCAACGAAGTCGACAAGGGCGGGCACTTCGCGGCATGGGAGGAGCCGGAATTGTTCGCGCGTGAAGTGCGTGCCGGGTTCCGGCCGTTGCGGCGCGTGTAAGCGGAGGGTACACGACGAACACGGGCCGGCCTGCTGCGCGGCCCGTGTTCGTTTCTACGCAACCGCCTGCAATGCCAGCGCGTGGTTTTTTGAATCGCTGTGTGTCGGATTCGCACACGGATACGTTGGGATACAAAGCCTCCGGATGGTTCGGATATAAAACCGGTGAAGCGATTCACACGGCGGCGCGGTGCCATGCGCCGCTGCTGCGAACGGCGCCCCCGATTGCCCGCACGTGCCGCGGGCCCTTTCCTTAGCGATCGACAATGGAGAACGAGTCATGCCTGATACCGTGAACACCCGCCGCCGCCTGATCCTGGGCACGACGCTGGCGAGCCTGAGCCTGGCCGACCTCGGCTTTAGCGCGCTGGCGCAAGCGCAGTCGGCGCCCGATTCGCCCGCGGCGAAGCGCCCGCCCGGCGCCGCGTCGCTGGGCACGATCCACCAGATCGACGCGGGCGTGCTCAACGTCGGTTATGCGGATCTCGGTCCGAAGCAAGGTCCGGTCGTGTTCCTGCTGCATGGCTGGCCGTACGACATCTACAGCTACGCGGAAGTTGCGCCGCTGCTCGTCGCGGCCGGCTATCGCGTGATCGTGCCGTACCTGCGTGGCTACGGCTCGACGACGTTCCGCTCGGCCGACACGGTGCGCAACGGCCAGCAGGCCGTGACGGCCGTCGACATCGTCGCGCTGATGGATGCGCTGAAGATCGACCGCGCGGTGTTCGGCGGCTACGACTGGGGCGCGCGCACGGCCGACATCATCGCGGCGCTGTGGCCGCAGCGCGTGAAGGCGCTGGTATCGGTGAGCGGCTACCTGATCGGCAGCCAGGCGGCGAATGCCAAGCCGCTGCCGCCGCAGGCCGAATTCCAGTGGTGGTATCAGTTCTACTTCACGACCGAGCGCGGCGAACTCGGCTACGCGCAGAACCGTGATGCGTTCAACAAGCTGATCTGGCAGCTCGCGTCGCCGAAGTGGCAGTTCTCCGACGAGACTTATGCGCGCTCGGCCGCATCGTTCCGGAATCCCGATCATGTGGCCGTGGTGATCCACAACTATCGCTGGCGACTCGGGCTCGCCAAGGGCGAAGCACAATACGACGACATCGAGCGGCGTCTCGCGGCCGGCCCCGCGATCACCGTGCCGACGATCACGATGGAAGGCGATGCGAACGGCGCGCCGCATCCGGAGCCGGCCGCGTACGCGAAGAAGTTCACCGGCAAGTACCAGCACCGGACCATTACCGGCGGCATCGGCCACAACCTGCCGCAGGAAGCGCCGCAGGCGTTCGCCGATGCGATCCTGCAAGTGGAGCATCTGTGATGCGGGCCGGCATGGGGGTGTGGCGGCGCGGCGCGCGCCGTGTGCTCGTCGCGGGCGCGCTGCTGACCGGTGCGTGGTCGGCGGGCGGCCCGGCCGCGTTCGCGGAACAGCCGAAGCCGGCCGCGGCCGCGTCGCCGATCTACGGCGTGACGATTCCGCCCGGCTACCGGAAGTGGGAGATGGTCGCGCCGGCCGAAGAGGCCGCACCGCTCGACGAGCTGCGCGTGGTGCTCGGCAACCCGGTCGCGATCCGCGCGCTCGAACAGGCGACGCTGCCATTCCCGGACGGCACGATCCTCGTGAAGCTTGCGTACAAGCGCAAGCAGTCCGACGAGTTCGCGCCCGCGACGGTACCCGGCCAGGCGACGACCGTGCAGGTGATGGTGAAGGACTCGCGCCGCTACGCCGCGACGGGCGGCTGGGGGTTCGGACGCTTCATCAACGGCGTGCCGGCCGACATCGGCCAGCATCAGACGTGCTTTGCGTGCCATCAGGCGCGGGTCAAGAACCATGATTACGTGTTCACGCGGCTCGCGCCGTGACGTGACACGGCGGTATGAAGGTGACGGAAAGGCGTGCCGGCGAGGCACGCCTTTTTTCGTGGTGCGCGGGGAACGCTGGCGCGCATCGGCAAGCGGGTTTGTATCGCACTGTATCTGCAGCCGCCCCTGAAAAACTGGCATGCAGAAAGCCCCGTTTCGGAAACATGCCGGATACGTGCGCGGGTTCTACTGTCGACATGCAGCAAACGTTCGGTGCCAGACGTTCGCACCGGATGCCAGGTGATCGACAACCCCAACTTCCTTCAAGGAGAAATCTCATGAAAGCCGCTCGAATCCTCGCTGTTGCCATCCTCGCCGTCGCGCCCGCCCTGTCGTTCGCCGATACCGGCCACGGCCTCACGCGTGCCGAAGTGCGCGCGGACCTCGTCCGTCTCGAGAAGGCCGGCTACAACCCGGCCGGCAGCGAAGCGCATTACCCGGACGATATCGCCGCCGCACAGAACGCCATCGCGGCTGCCGAGCAAGTCGCGCGTTCGGACCAGAACGGCCCGTCGAAGTCGCAAGACGACAACGTGGCCGACGCGTCGACGCCGGCCGGCCATCGCGATGCCGCGCAGTCGCGTACCGCACGCAACGCGGCCGACGACCTGTACGCGCATTCGTGATTCCGCTCCGCGCCTGCCGCATGCGGGCGCGGCCGCTCAGGCAGTACTTCACTTCAACGACACGACAAGGAAAGGAGCATGACGATGGCCGGTTTGATGAAACGCGTTCTGGTATCCGCCGCGATGATCGGCGGACTGTTCGGTGCGGTCGCGGCGCAGGCCGCGCCGAAGGAAGACCTGAAGGGCACCAACGTCGTGCTCGTGCACGGCGCGTTCGCCGACGGGTCGAGCTGGAACCGCGTGATTCCGCTCCTCGAGGCGCGCGGGCTGCACGTGGTGTCGGTGCAGAATCCGCTGAGCTCGCTCGCCGACGATGCGGCCGCGGCGAAGCGCACGATCGACGAACAGAAGGGGCCGGTCGTGCTGGTCGGCCATTCGTGGGCCGGCGTCGTGATCAGCGACGCGGGCAACGACGACAAGGTGAAGTCGCTCGTGTACGTCGCCGCGTTCGCGCCCGACAACGGCCAGTCGATCGCTGACGTCACGCAAGGGCTGCCGGCACCGTCATGGGCCGGCGAACTGCGCAAGGACGCGGGCGGTTTCGCACGGCTGTCGGACAAGGCGATCGCACAGGATTTCGCGCCGGATCTGCCGCCCGCGCAGCAGCGCGTCGTTGCGGCGACCCAGGGGCCGTGGTATAGCGGGTGCATCTCGGAGAAGGTCGCGCAGGCCGCGTGGCATGCGAAGCCGTCGACGTTCGTCGTCGCGACGCAGGACCGGATGATCGACCCGACGCTGCAGGAAGCGATGGCGAAGCGGATCGGCGCGACGGTCGCGCGCGTAAACGCCAGCCACGTCGCGATGCTGAGCCAGCCGAAGGCCGTGGCCAATGCGATCATCGCCGCCGCCGAGCGCGCGAAGCAGGATACGCAGTGAGCGAATGCGGCGCCGCGCTTTCGTGAGGAGGCGCGGCGCGTGAGTGATGGCGATGTCTTTCCACCAAGGAGAAGTCATGACGCAACTCTGGCAACTGTCGGCAACCGAACTCGCGAAACGCGTGCGGCAGCGCGACGTATCCGCGCGCGAAGTGGCGGACGCCGTGCTCGACCGTCTCGATGCAGTGAATCCTGCCATCAACGCGGTGGTCGAACACCGCCCCGACGACGTGCGGCGGCAGGCAGACGAAGTCGATCGCGCAATCGCGCGCGGCGACGATCCGGGGCCGCTCGCGGGCGTACCCGTCACCGTGAAGATCAACGTCGATCAGGCCGGCTTTGCGACGACCAACGGCACGCGCCTGCAGGAAAACCTGATCGCGCCCGACGACAGCCCGGTGGTCGCCAACATTCGGAAGGCCGGCGGGGTGCTGCTCGGCCGCACCAACTCGCCGACGTTCGCATTGCGCTGGTTCACGTCGAATCTCGTGCACGGCCGCACGCGCAATCCGCGCAATCCGTCGCTGACGCCGGGCGGATCGAGCGGCGGCGCGGCGGCGGCCGTGGCCGCCGGCATCGGCCCGCTCGCGGTCGGTACCGACATCGGCGGCTCGGTGCGCTACCCGGCCTATGCGTGCGGCGTACACGGAATCCGGCCGTCGCTCGGCCGCGTGCCGGCGTTCAATGCGTCTTCGCCGGAGCGGGCGATCGGCGCGCAACTGATGTCGACGGCCGGGCCGATCGCGCGCACGATCGACGATCTCTCGCTCGCGCTGCGTGCTTTCTCCGCGCCGGACCCACGCGATCCGTGGCACGTCGCGGTGCCGTTCGACGGGCGCGAGGTGCCGAAGCGCGCGGCACTGTGCGTGCGTCCGCGCGGCCTGGACGTCGTGCCCGAAGTCGAGGCCACGTTGCGCGATGCCGCGCGCCGGCTCGTCGATGCGGGCTGGGCCGTCGACGAGATCGACGATACGCCGCCGATGCGCGAGGCTGCGCTGTTGCAGGAACAGCTGTGGCTCGGCGACGGGTTCGGCGCGCTGGCGAATGCGGTCGAGCAAGATGGCGATCCGGGCGCGGCTGCGGTGATCGCCGCCGTGCGCGGCAAGGTGCGCGATCTGCCGGCCGACGTGATCAGCCGCGCGCTGGTCCGGCGCACGACGCTGACGCGACAGTGGCGGCTGTTTCTCGACGAATATGCGGTGTTGCTGCTCCCTGTTTCGTCGGAACTGCCGTTTCCCGACGATCTCGACCGGCAAGGGCCGGACGGCTTCGACCGCGTGTGGGAAGCGCAGCTCACGTTGCGCGCGCTGCCCGCGATGGGGCTGCCGGGGCTGGCCATCACGACGTCGCTCGCGAACGGCGTGCCGGTGGGCGTGCAGGTGGTGGCCACGCATCATCGCGAGGATCTGTGTCTGCTTGCCGGGCGCGATATCGAGGCGCGTGGGGTGCCGGTTACGGTGGTCGATCCGGTGGTGTGACGTGCAGACGGCGGGTGCATTGGCGATACCGCAGGGGCATCGCCGATGCATCGTTACCTATTCAATATCGCGCGACGGCGCGCCGTCGGTCGTCAACAGCTCAGCTGAATCGTGGCAACCGTCGGGATATTGGTATTCCCGTCCGAAATACTCGGCATGACGGAAATATGGCCCGGGTGAAAGTTGGCGACGCACGAGAAGCTGACGCTCGTGTTGTTGAGAATCGTCATCGAGACATCGGTTGCTTGCCAATGGAGCGGCGTGTTCGTCCACGGTGCACCGACCGACGCCGTGCACGTCCCGTTACCGGTGGTCGACGTGCATGAAATGCTCAGGGACGTCTGCGCATGCGCTGGCGACGTGGTCAGCAGCAGGGGAATCGACAGAAGCATGGGCAAGTAAATATTTCGCGAATGTTTGGTCATCGTTTTTACGAAAATTCTTGTTTGTCCGTCAAATGGAGAGGATCGCGCAATTCGATACGGCGAAAAACGCGATGCAGACATCGTACCGAAGCCGCGCCGGAAGTGGTCACGTTACGCGTGAGTGGATGAAGACGGCTCCCATGCGGTTGAAAACCTGGCAACGGCTTTAATAAGCGCGGCGAGCCGGAGTGTGTGGCCGACGCGCTTCATCACGCTAAATCGCATTCGTGAAAGCAAGGTGACGGTCCGATTCGGTGGCGGGCACGGCGCGTGTGTGTGTCGGTGCCGGTGGTGGTTTCCTGGTCGAGCCGTTTCACGATGACCCGGTCGCGCAATGGACGTAGGTTTACGTTTTGGCTCTGTTCCATCGAGTTGGTTGGCACACCAAGTATCCCGAATATGGGTCGGTATATCGAATCCTCGTAATTCTGACAGGAAGTTTTTAGAGGTTTAGTGACCAGCAGTAAACGGATTGTTGTAACCCATACCAATCGCCTTTGCGGCTGACTGAATAGGCCGCCTGGGCTGCGGATCGGGATTGCCGGGCGGCGTACTGATCGCTGGTACGGATACGAAAGAGGTTGCTGGAAAACTAATACTGGTCATATATCGACGACGCTTAACAATTGTTGACGCTGATCGATCTGGTTTCGTGCGATGTTCGATGTCCGTGAGAGCGGATCGGGTGAATCGCGAGTAGACCAGGATCATGAATAAAAAACATTATCGGCTGGTATTCAGCCGTGTGCGCGGTATGTTGGTTGCGGTTGAAGAAACCGCCAGTGCATCAGGTAACGCAGGGCGGGGCGAAGTCGGTTTCGCCGTTCGTTCGCCGCACGCATTCGCAAGCTTCACGCTTCGTCATGTGGCACTCGCCGTACTGGTTGCGGCCGGCGTGATGCCGATATGGGCCCATGCCCAGGTTGTCGCGGGCGGCGCGCACGCCCCGTCCGTAATCCAGACTCAGAACGGACTTCAACAGGTGAACATCAACCGCCCCGGCTCGTCGGGCGTGTCGATGAACACGTACAACCAGTTCGACGTACCCAAGCCCGGGATTATTCTCAATAACTCCCCGATCAACGTCCAGACTCAACTGGGCGGCATTATCGGCGGCAACCCGAATTTCCAGGCCGGCGACGCGGCGCGTCTGATCGTCAATCAGGTCAACAGCAACAACCCGAGCTTTATTCGCGGCAAAGTCGAGATCGGAGGCGCAGCCGCGCAACTCGTGATCGCGAATCAGGCCGGCTTGGTCGTCGATGGCGGCGGCTTCATCAATACGAGCAGAGCCACGCTGACAACCGGCAATCCGAACTTCGGGCCTGACGGAGCGCTCACGGGTTTCAACGTCAACCAGGGCTTGATTTCGGTTGTCGGCGCGGGGCTCGACACGGCCAATGTCGATCAGGTGGATTTGTTGGCCCGAGCCGTACAGATCAACGCGAAGGCTTACGCGAAGACCCTGAACGTGGTGGCTGGTTCGAACCAGGTCGACTACACCACCCTGAACGCTACGCCGATTGCGGGCAACGGCCCCGCGCCCACCATCGCGATCGATGTCAGCCAGCTCGGTGGTATGTACGCGAACAGGGTGTTTCTCGTGAGTTCCGAGAATGGCGTCGGTGTTGCGAACGCGGGCGACATTGCGGCTCAAGCGGGCGACCTGACGCTGCAAGCGAACGGTCGCCTCGTGCTGTCGGGCCAGACCAATGCGGCCGGCAATATGTCTTTGTCGGCATCGGGTGGTATCCAGAACAGCGGCGTTACGTATGGCAAACAGTCGGTTACGGTCAACACCGGCGCTGCCGATCTGACCAACAGCGGCGCGTTGACCGCCCAGCAGAACCTGACCGCCAACGTCGGCAGTCTCAACTCGACGGGCACCCTTGGCGCGGGCATCAACGCCGACAGCACGGTCGGCACGAGTGGCGATCTGAGCGTTACGGGCAGCGGCCAGTTGACCGCGACGGGTACCAACAGCGCTGCCGGCAACGCGACCTTCACCGGTAGCGGCGTCGATCTGTCGAACAGCGCGACGGCCGCCAACGGCAACCTCGCGCTGACCGCGACGGGGGGCGATGTGAATCTGACTGGCTCGACCGCCAGCGCCAAGGGCGCCGTGAACGCGCAGGCGAGCGGCACGGTCATCAACGACCGGGGCAATCTGTCGAGTGGCGCGGGCATGACGCTCGGCGGCGGCAACCTGTCGAACCAGGGCGGCCGCGCCAGTTCGCAAGGCCCGCTGTCAGTGCAGATGGCCGGCACCGTGTCGAACCAGAACGGCATGCTGAACTCCCAAAGCACGGCCGAGGTTCGCGGGAGTGCGATCCAGAACAATGCAGGGCTGATTCAAAGCGCAGGCAAGCAAACGATTGCTGGCGCATCGGTCGACAATAGCGCGGGTCAGCTGATTTCCCTGAATGCTGACGGCTTGTCGGTGACCGCAACCGGTGCGATCACGAACGCTGCCGGCACGAACGTGAGCGGCGGCCTGGGCGGCGTCATCGGTGGCAAGGGCGACGTCACCGTACAGGGGAACACGGTCGCGAACAGCAGTTCGGTATCGGCCGACGCGAACCTGCACGTGATCGGCCAGAGCATCGACAACGGTAACGGTATTCTGCACGCCGGACAGACCACCACCGTCGACGCCGGCAATCATTTTGCGAATGCCGGCGGCCGGGTTGAGGGCCAAAGCGCCGTGTTGAACGGCGCGACGCTGGACAACTCCCAAGGCACGATCAATGCGGCGATGGTTTCGCTGAACGGTTCGACGCTGCTGAACCACGGCGGTACGGTCACGCAGACCGGCACCGGCCCGATGACGGTCGCGATCACCGACACGCTGGACAACTCGGACAATGGCCTGATCCAGACGCGCAGCACGGACCTGTCGCTCACGCCCGCTACCCTGATCAACGACAACGGCGGCACGATTACACATGTCGGCACGGGCACGCTGACGGTCGGCAACGGTTCGGGCACGGTCAGCAACAAAGCGGGCGCCATCGCCAGCAACGGCCGAACCGTCCTGCAAGGCACGACGATCGACAACTCGGCTGGTTCGGCGTCCGGCCAGACGGGCTTGAGCGTCAACGCGGCCGACTCGATCACGAATGCGAGCGGCAAGCTCACGTCGAACGCCAACGTGGACCTGACCGCGGGCGGTGCCGTGATTAACGACGGCGGCGAACTCGGTTCGAAAACGGCCGCGACGACGATTCATAGCGGCTCGCTGTCGAACCTCGGCGGCAAGGTCGTCTCGCCCACGCTGACGGCCACTGTCGCCGGCCTGATCGACAACAGCCAGAACGGCGACATCGAAGCCAATCGGCTTTCGTTAACTGCCGCGAATCTGAAAAACCAGGGTGGCCGCATTTCGCAATGGCAGAACGGGCCGACCACGCTCGCCATTTCCGGCACGCTCGACAATTCGAATGGCGGTGTCATCCAGACCAACAGCACTGACCTGACGCTCGCGCCGGCCGCACTAGACAACTCGAAAGGCACCATCACGCATGGTGGCACCGGCACGCTGACGCTCGCACCGGGTAATGGCGCGGGGGCCTTGCAAAATATCGGCGGCACGATCGGCACCAACGGGCAGGCCATCGTGAAGGCCGGCAGCCTGGACAATGGTAGCGGCGTCATTGCAGCGAAATTGGGTCTGTCCGCCACGACCGCTGGGGCGATGAACAACGCTCAGGGTCTGATGCGCTCGAACGCGGCGCTGTCGATCATCAGCAACGGCGCGCTGTCGAACCAGCAAGGGCACATCGAGGCGGGCACGGCCGGCGACACGAGCACGCTGTCAATTCAGGCCGCGTCGATCGACAACACCGACGGCGCGGTGCACGACTTCGGCAGCGGCGCGATGAACGTGCAAGGCGGCAGCCAGATCGTGAACAGCCACGCTGGCGGTGTCGACGGCATGGGGCAGATGACCGGCCAGGGCGACGTGACGATCGGCGCGGCTTCGATCTCGAACACGCAAGGCGGCCAGTTGATGGGCGCGAACCTTCGCGTTCAAGGCGATAGTCTCGACAACTCAGGGGGGCAGGTCGGCAACGTAGCGAATGCCACGGGCGACGTGAGCGTCGCGATGTCGGGCGCGGTGACGAATGCCAACGGGTCGCTCACCTCGACGCGCGACCTGTCGGTAGCGGCTTCCACGCTGCTCGGCGACGGCACGTACAGTGCGGCGCGCGACGCGGCGATCAATCTGCAAGGCGACTTCACGACGACGCCGCAAACGCTGTTCAACATTGGTCGCGACCTGACGTTTACGTTGCCGGGCACGTTCGCCAACAGCGCGAACCTGCAATCGGTCCGCAACCTGACAGTCAACGCCGGCAACATCGTCAACACGGGCGCGATCACGGCCGGCAGCCTGCTCAGTACGCATTCGGGCGACCTGACGAACTATGGCGCGATGGTCGGCGGCAGCGTCGCCATCCAGGCCAGCGGCACGGCGTCAAACCTCGGCCCGGTCGCGTTGATCGGCGCATCGGACACGGCGGGCCTGCTCGAAATTCTTGCGCACGACATCGAGAACCGCGACGACACGACGCTGGGCGACTCGATGCCGACCACGACGATCTTCGGGCTCGGCAAAGTGGCTTTGGCTGGCGGCAAGGATGCGAGCGGCAACTATACGAACGCGGCGTTGATCAACAATGCGTCGGCGGCGATCCAATCGGGTGCTGCGATGGAACTGCACGCCGACAAGGTCACGAACACGCGGCGCGTGATGCAGACTTCGGGCAACACGAGTCAGGTCGATCCCGCACTGCTGCAACAGCTCGGCATCAGCATGTCGGGGTGCGCCGCTTACTTCATGGCAGCCTGTAGCGGTCAAGACGTTCACTGGGTCAACATCTTTCACGACCCGAACGATCCCAGTTACGATCCCGCGCCGATCATCGCCGCGCTCAAGGCGCAGCCGGGTGGCGTCTTCACGGTACCGCCGAACGGCGGCCAGTGGAACAGCGGTTATCAGTACACGACCTACGAGGGCAAGGCGGTCGCCAACACCGTGACGAAGCTGAGCCCGGGCGCGCAGATCGCGTCGGGCGGCGATCTCGACGCGTCGACGGTCAAGACGTTCCAGAACTACTGGAGCAGCGTGACGGCGGCCGGCAACATCAAGCAGCCCGCGAGCCTCGACATGGACGGCTGGGGCGCAACGGGCCAGCAGGCGCCGGGCGTGACGGTCACGTATTCCGGGTACTACCACTACAACAACTACGACAACACCGAACACAACTGGACCTTGCCGTTCGGCGACAAGCCGTTCGTCGGCGGGCCGGGCGGCTATACGCAGGCCGCGCCGGCCGACGTGCGGCAATACAGCTTGCCCGACTATCGTTCGACGTGGGGCGCAAACGGCACGATCTCGGGCAACGGCGTGAGCGTGAACAACACGGCGGCCAATGCGACCATTCCGTCGCTTGGCCTGCTGCCCGGTCAGGCCGTGCCGGGACTGACGATCGGCACGGTGAGCGGCAATGCAAGCGGCACGCAGTCGGGAGCCGCCGCGATCAAGGGCGGTACGCCGACCTGGGTCGACCCGGTCATCGCGAGCGCGACGGCCGTGAACGTGCTGAACAACCTGACGATTCCGCAAGGCGGCCTGTATCGTCCGAATCCGGCACCGAACCCGACGTACCTGATCGAGACGAACCCCGCGTTCACGCGGATGAACAATTTCCTGTCGAGCGACTATTACCTGAATCAGATCGGCGTGAATCCGCTGACGACCGAAAAGCGTCTCGGTGACGGGTTCTACGAGCAGCAGCTCGTGCGCAACCAGGTCACGCAACTGACGGGTAAGGCGGTGTTGGGGCCGTATACGGACCTCCAGGGCATGTATCAGTCGCTGATGCTCGCGGGCGCAGAATTGTCGAAGTCGCTGAACCTGCCGCTCGGCATGAGCCTTTCGGCGCAGCAGGTGGCCGCGCTCACGACCAACGTGATCATCATGCAGACCGAGACGGTCGGCGGCCAGCAGGTATTGGTACCGGTCGTCTATCTGGCCAAGGCCGATCGGCAGAACGCGAACGGTCCGTTGATCACGGCCGGCAATATCGATTTGAAGAACACGCAGGTCTTCACGAACAGCGGGACCGTGAAGGCGGACACGACGCTCGCGCTTCAGGGCAAGCAGATCGACAACGCGTTCGGTGCGCTGCAAAGCGGTGGGCTGATGTCGCTCGATACGACGGGCAACGTGGACCTCACGTCGGCCAACGTGAAGGCCGGAAGCCTCGACCTGAACGCGGGTAACAAGCTGATTCTGGATACCGCGACGCAGACGACGCACCAGGTCAGCCGCGACGGCGCGACGAGCGACAAGACGACGCTCGGGCCGGCCGCGAACCTGAACGTGGCCGGCGACGCGTCGATCAAGACCGGCGGCGACTTCCAGCAGAACGCGGGCAATCTGAACGTCGGCGGGAATCTGAACGCCAATATCGGCGGGAACTGGAATCTCGGTGCACAGCAGACCGGCGAGCACAAGGTCGTGCAGCGTGCGAACGGCGTGTCGGATACGGACCTCAACGGCGCGACCGGCAGTACCGTGAACGTCGGCGGCAAGTCGGCTATCGGTGTGGGCGGTGACTTGACGGCGCAAGGTGCGCAGCTCGACTTCGGCCAGGGCGGCACGATCGCCGCGAAGGGCAACGTGACCTTCGGTGCGGCGAGTGTTACGTCGACGATCAACGCCAACAGCTCGGGTGACCAAGGGAATCGCAGCTATGCGGAAACCCGGCATGGGTCGGACCAGGCGCTGACGGGCACGACCGTCAAGGGCGGCGATACGCTCAATGTGGTGTCGGGCAAGGACATCAACGTCATCGGCAGCACGATCGACCTGAAGAAAGGCGATGCGAACCTGCTGGCGGCCGGCGACGTGAATGTCGGGGTGGCCACCGAAACGCATGAGTACAACTCACGTGAGACGCACAGCCATAGTGGCGTCGTGAGCGGCACGAAAATCGCCAGCTCGCAGGATGCAACCTCGACGATCGCGAACGGCAGCCTGATTTCGGCGGACGGCGTGTCGATCGGCAGCGGCAAAGACATCAATGTTCAGGGTAGTACGGTCGTCGGGACGAAAGATGTGGCGCTGAACGCGGCGCACGACGTGAACATCACGACGTCGCAGGACACCAGCCAATCATCGACTACCTATCAGGAACAGCATTCGGGCTTGATGTCGGGCGGCGGCCTGTCGTTCTCGGTCGGTAACAGCAAGCTCGCACAGCAGAATCAATCGTCGAGCATCACGAACAATGCCAGCACGGTCGGCTCGGTCGACGGTAATCTGTCCATCAACGCGGGTAACACGCTGCACGTGAAGGGCAGCGATCTGGTGGCAAGAAAGGATGTCACCGGAACGGCGGCGAACATCCTCGTTGATTCGGCAACCGATACCTCGCACCAGGCACAACAGCAACAGACGAGCAAGAGCGGGCTGACTGTCGGCCTGTCGGGCTCGGTGGGCGATGCAATCAACAATGCGATCAGCGAGACGCAGGCCGCGCGCGAGTCGGCGAAGGACACCAACGGGCGTGCGTCGGCGCTGCATAGCATCGCGGCGGCCGGCGACGTGGCATTCGGCGGCATGGGCGGAGCAGCGCTGCTGAACGGCGCGAAGGGGCCGCAGGCCCCGAGCATCGGCGTGCAGGTTAGCGTCGGTTCGAGTCATAGTTCGATGCAGTCGTCGGAAGACCAGACGATTCAGCGCGGTTCCAGCATCAATGCGGGCGGGAATGCAAAGTTGATCGCAACGGGCAACGGCACGCCGAAGGACGGCAACATCACGATCGCCGGCTCGAACGTGAACGCCGCCAATGTTGCGCTGATCGCGAACAACCAGGTCAATCTCGTCAACACGACCGATACGGACAGGACGCAAAGCTCGAACTCGTCGTCGGGATCGAGCGTCGGCGTGTCGATCGGCACGAACGGCATCGGCGTGTCCGCGTCGATGCAGCGTGCGCATGGAGACGGCAATTCGGACGCCGCGATCCAGAACAACACGCACATCAATGCTAGCCAGACCGCGACCATTGTGAGCGGCGGCGACACGAACGTGATCGGCGCGAACGTGAACGCGAACAAGGTCGTGGCGGACGTGGTCGGCAACCTGAACGTGGCGAGCGTCCAGGATACGACCGTGAGCGCCGCGCATCAGTCGAGCGCGGGCGGTGGCTTCTCGATCAGTCAGGCCGGCGGTGTCGGTGGGAGTTTCAGTGCGCAGAACGGTCACGCGGATGGCAACTATGCCGGCGTGAACGAGCAGGCCGGCATCCAGGCCGGTTCGGGCGGGTTCGACGTGACCGTGAAGGGCAACACCGATCTGAAGGGGGCGTATATCGGCAGCACGGCCGATCCGTCGAAGAATAGCCTGACGACCGGCACGCTCACGACGAGCGACATCGAAAACCACTCGCACTACAGCGCGAACAGTGCGGGTTTCAGCGCTGGTGCATCGGTCGGGCCGAGCAACAAGGCAGTTGGCCCGTCGTCGGTATCGGGCTCGGGCGGCGTCACGCCGATGGTGTTCCAGAACGACAGCGGCGACCAGAGCGCGACGACGAAGAGCGCGGTGAGCGCAGGTACGATCAACCTCACGAAGCCGGGCGAGCAGACGCAGGATCTCGCGAACCTGAACCGCGATGCGACGAATCTGAACGGGACCGTTTCGAAGACGCCCGATGTACAAAAGATGCTGTCGCAGCAGGCCGATACGATGAATGCGGCGCAGGCGGCGGGACAGACGGTGTCGCAGGCGATTGGTCTGTATGCCGACCACAAGCGCGACGCAGCATTGGAAGCGGCAGACAAAGCCTACAAGGCTGGCGATTTGGCGGGCGCGCAGGCGGCGTTGAACGAGGCCAAGGGCTGGATGGAAGGCGGTGCGTCGCGCGCGGAACTGCAGATGGGTGGCGGCGCGCTGATCGGCGGGCTCGGCGGCGGCAGCGCGCTCACGGCGTTCGGCGGCGCAGCGGGAGCGGGCATGTCGTCACTGCTGGCGAACCAAGCCGAGAAGATCAGTAAATCGGTGGGCGATACGACCGGCTCGTCGCTGGTCGGCAATATTGCCGCGAACGTCGCAGCGACGGTCGGTGGCGCACTGGTTGGCGGTAGCGCGGGCGCGGCGATGGCGTCGAATGTGCAGCTTTACAATGCGGGTAACGACTCGGGGAACCAACAGTCAAACGACATTTTCGCAGCGTTGTCGAAGAAGGTCGCGCAAGCCATCGTCATGACGGGAGATGCCAAGGTCGGTGTCTGGAACGGGATGGTCAACGTTGCGGGTGCGATCGTCAATATTCCGAACGGCGGGCCGTTTGCTACGCCGGGTGATCCGGGCTACATTTCGCTGGATGGGCTGAAGAAACCGTATAAGTCGGGAACGTCGGTTGGCCCTGAGATGGAATTCTGGACGCCTGTTCTGGCGACGTTGGGCCTCGGTGGCAAAGCGGCAGTCGGAACTGACGCGGCAGCAACATCAACTGATGTTGCTACGGTTAGAAACGGTGCGCTGAAGAATGCGAGTGGTGATCTCTCCGCGGCAGCCAATTCGGCGAGAAATCAGCCGTATGGTCAGGGAGCAAGCGCCAGTCAGTCTCCGGGAACCCAGGGGGCAAGCTCAGGTAGTAATATCTCAGCATCAAACGGTTCATCGAGTCCCACGACAATTGTTGCGAGCAATCCAGTTGATCTGAATGCTTTCGATCGATTGAACGTTGTTGATCCGGCAGTAGGTAAATTTAGACCAGGTGAAGCCGGAGCAGCGGCAGAGCTTGAAAATTATCTGGGTGGCACGCTCCAACGTGCGCCTCAGGGCTCCTCGGTTGATTTTGTATTCAGCTCCGGGCCGAACAACGGTAAGACCGTGGATTTTATGCTTACGCCGGATACGGTCGCGCAGGCGGCAAAGATAAATCAGTTTTTTGATAAAAATCTTAATAATTTCATGAACACTCTTTCGGATCATGCGGCTGCTGCGGATTTTGTGCCGTTGGATTCTAGATTTCTGAGTGAGGCAAACAAAGCATTGCTTGTCAAGGCTATTGGCAATCTCCCGCAAAAACTGCAGGCGAAGATTATTCTGATCAAGTGAGGCGAAAATGGCGGGATCGATAGTTATTTCTAAAGAAGTGCGCGTCCCTGTGAGTACGAGTCAGTTCGATTATTTGGTCAGTCGAATCGGTGATCAATTTCACTCGTCCGACATGTGGATTAAGGATGAGGTTTACCTTCCTATGGAAGAGGGGGGGATGAGCTTTATCTCAACGGAATCGTTGAACTCTAACGGGCTGTCAATTTTTCTGGCGACTGTGATGCGGGCTAGAGCCGCTTCTCAGGCTGAGGAATCGTTTCCCCTATACGAGAATGTATGGAATCAATTGGTTGAGAAGTTGCGGCAGGATGCGCGGCTCGGAGTTTCGGGGAATTGATTTAAACCTCAGTCATGGTGAGGCGCTGATGCGGATTGATGATCAGTGTTGTATCGATAACGGAGATGTTTGTTGTCTATTCCCATCAATTCAAAACATAACTAAATGAAAACGACCAGACGGCTGGCGGTTTTACCAATCACTACTCTGATCACGCTTGCTGCGCAAGCACAACAGGCGCCGTCTCCCAGTGACCAGGCCGCCGCTGCCCGCGCGAACGCCGAGCAGAATCAGCAAGCTCAGCAGCGCCGTGATGCGCTGCAGCGAGAAGCCACCGTGCAAGCGCCGGGCGTGCGCTCGGACGTGCCGCGCCCGGAAGCCTATCCGGTATTGCCGACCGAAACACCGTGCTTTCGAATTGATCATTTCGGGCTCGACGTGCCCGACTCGCTATCGGCCGCGTCAAAGGCGCAAGGCGCATCAGCCTTGCCGATGGATCGCTTCGCCTTTGCGCGCGACTGGCTCGCGCACTACGCCGGCCAATGCGTTGGTAAGCAAGGCGTCGACCTGATCGTAAAAGGACTATCACAAGCCATCCTCGCACGCGGCTACATCACTACCCGCGTACTCGTTCCAGAGCAGGATTTGTCCACCGGCACATTGAAGCTTGCCCTGATTCCGGGCGTGATCCGCCACGTGCGTTTCGAGGACGAAAAGTTGCGCGGAACGTGGAAGACCGCATTCCCGACTCGCGACGGCGACGTGTTGAACCTGCGCGACATCGAACAAGGGCTCGAGCAGATGAAGCGTGTCTCAAGTCAGGATGTGTCAATGCGGATTGCACCGGGCGACATGCCTGGCGAAAGCGACGTCGTCCTCGACGTGAAGCGCGGCAAACCATGGACCGTCGTGGCGTCCATCGACAACTCGGGCACGCGCGCAACCGGCAAACTGCAAGGCAACGTATCGCTTGGCATCGATAACCCGCTGGGCTTGAACGACATTTTCAACGTCGGTTTCAACCAGGACCTGGAATTTGGCGACAAGCGTTTCGGTTCGCACGGCTGGAACGCGTTCTACTCGGTTCCTTGGGGTTACTGGACCGGCACGCTATCGGCCTATACCAGCACGTACTTTCAACCGCTCGCGGCCGTGAACCAGACGTTCGTTGCCAGCGGCAACATGAAGACGGTCGACTTCAAGCTCAACCGCGTACTGAGCCGCAGCCGGAACGATGTGTTCGGTGCACAGGTTCGCCTGACGCGCCGTTTCGGCGACAGCTACATCGAAGGCACGACGATACCGTCGTCGCACCAGAATGCGACCTTTCTCGAATTCGGGCTGAACGACCGACACTATTTCGGCTCGTCGCAGTTCGACGGTTCGCTTGCCTATCGCCAAGGGCTCGGATGGCTTGGCTCGACCGACAGCATGTTCGCGGCGGAGGGTGGCCAGACTTACAGATTCAAGATGGTCGTGCTCGATGCGAATTTGTCGACACCGTTCGTCATCGGTACGCAGCCGTTCAAATACGTGACGACCTTTCATGGTCAGTACACAGGCAACACGGTGTCGTACCTCGACAGCGTCACGATCGGCAGCCGTTATACCGTGCGGGGATTCGACGGCGAAACGCTGCTGGCAGCATCACGCGGGTTCTACTGGCGCAATGAGTTGCAGGTCCCGATCGCGCAGACCGGGCTCGCGGCCTATGCCGGGCTCGACTACGGCCGCGTATGGGGACCGGAACCGGTCGCCTTGGTCGGCACGCAACTCGCCGGAGCAGTGATCGGCGTGAAGGGTAGCGTCGCGACGCGCTTCGGCGCATATGCCTACGATCTCTTTGCAGGCACCCCGGTGTACAAGCCTTCCGGATTCGAGACCGCGCGCATAACACTTGGGTTTCAGCTTACGGCGCAATTCTGATCGAGACACGTAAAAGCAAAGAGCCATTTGCGGAAGCCCCTGTCGGGCATCTGGAGCAATTGGTCGCAATTCGTTAGCCGGTGCGATGCAAGAGGCAACCTGGGGGTAAGCCATCCGTTGCCGATCGTGGAGATATCAATGCTGAAAAATGCATGGGCCGGAAATGAGCCTCTCTGGAAAGTCTGGTGGGGACTCGGTATTCCCACCGGAGTGGCCATGTTTTTGATCAACGTCTGTGTCCGGCACATGGTTGATCTGTCGACGCCGAAGATCTACCTGGTACCGCTGCTCTGCTTGCAACTCGTATTGATCGCCGCATGGGTACGCACTGCCTGGATTTGTGCTCCGAACGTGAGGCATGGTCTGTGGATGTATCTTGCGCGAATCTGGCTTGTACTCTGGCTGCTTTCACTGGTTCAGCAAACGTTGCGGCACGGGTGAGCACCCGCGGTTCTGCGCGGTGTTACAAAGCTGGTCGGTCCGGCTTGATTTATCCGGAATCGAGATCGCTGTCGGACAGCTTGACGCCGTCGGCACGTGAACGTTCGCCTTCTATCGAACCCATCCTCAGCCCTGTCACCGCCGCAACTCGCGGGGCGTGAGCTGCCCATTCCATTGCCTCGAACACGAGATGACGGATTGGTTCATCCGGCCTTTTAAAACTGTTCGATGCACGACATCGAACGGTCATCGCCTTCCATTTCCAACCTGCCGCCGACCGCGCTGTGATAGCGCGCGGCCGTCGTTGCATTTCCTGCGGCGCTGATCAGGCAATAAATTATTGTTGGTTCTGCTTCCCCGACTGCACTCGCATAGTGGTGCTTCGATGTTCGCCCGCTTGCGGCGGCCTTCGCGGGCCGCCGCAAGCGTTTTCATGCTGCCCGGTCAGACACGCAGCGACCGGCTTCTTCTCGACGCTGAAACCGTAGCGCGGCACGCACGCCGGATCGGCGCCGGCAGCACACTACGCCCGAGCCTTCCTCCGTCGACAGTTCATCGATCGTGGCAGGGTCCTGCCTGGCCGCGCGCACGCCGGCGAACCGGCGCGCACGCTGCCACGTCGTCAGAAATCGAATCCCGGCCCGCCCGCGCCCGGGCCGCCCGGGGCGGCAGCCGGCGCCGCATCCTTCGGTGCTTCGAACACGGTCGCATCGGTCGTCAGCAGCAGTCCGGCCACCGACGCCGCGTTCTGCAGCGCGGTGCGCGTGACCTTGGTCGGATCGAGCACGCCCGATTCGACGAGGTCGCCGTACTCGCCCGTCTGCGCGTTGTACCCGAAGTTGCCCGTGCCTTCGGCGACTTTCGCGACGACGACGCTCGCTTCCTCGCCCGCATTCGTGACGATCTGGCGCAGCGGTTCCTCCAGCGCGCGCAGCACGATCTTGATGCCCGCGTCCTGATCGGCGTTCGCGCCTTTCAGCTCGCGAATCGCCTGCCGCACACGGATCAGTGCGACGCCGCCGCCCGGCACGATGCCTTCTTCCACTGCCGCGCGCGTCGCATGCAGCGCGTCGTCGACGCGATCCTTCTTCTCCTTCACCTCGATTTCGGTCGCGCCGCCGACCTTGATCACCGCCACGCCGCCCGCGAGCTTCGCGACGCGTTCCTGCAGCTTCTCGCGGTCGTAGTCGGACGTCGCCTCGTCGATCTGCACGCGGATCTGCTTCACGCGCGCTTCGATGTTCTTCGCATCGCCCGCGCCGTCGATCACGGTGGTGTTTTCCTTGCCGACCTCGATGCGCTTCGCCTGGCCCAGATCAGCGAGCGCGGCCTTCTCGAGCGTCAGGCCGGTTTCCTCGGCGATCACCTGGCCGCCGGTGAGGATCGCGATGTCCTCGAGCAGCGCCTTGCGGCGATCGCCGAAGCCCGGCGCCTTGACCGCGACCGTCTTCAGGATGCCGCGGATGTTGTTCACGACGAGCGTCGCGAGGGCTTCGCCTTCGACGTCTTCCGCGATGATCAGCAGCGGCCGGCCCGACTTGGCGACCTGTTCGAGCACCGGCAGCAGATCGCGGATATTCGAGATCTTCTTGTCGTGCAGGAGGATGTACGGGTTTTCGATCTCGGCGATCTGCTTGTCCGGATTGTTGATG
Source organism: Burkholderia sp. MSMB1072 (assembly GCF_001524725.1). Taxonomy (NCBI): domain Bacteria; kingdom Pseudomonadati; phylum Pseudomonadota; class Betaproteobacteria; order Burkholderiales; family Burkholderiaceae; genus Burkholderia; species Burkholderia sp. MSMB1072. The sequence goes on along the minus strand of NZ_LOYC01000057.1, from coordinate 101,791 downwards.
AAATACGGCGACAGGTAACCGCGGTCGAATTGCAGCCCCTCGACGACGTCGAGCTCGTCGGCGAGCGACTTGCCGTCCTCGACGGTAATCACGCCTTCCTTGCCGACGCGGTCGATCGCTTCGGCAATGCGCTGTCCGATCGACTCCTCGCCGTTCGCGGAAATCGTCGCGACCTGCGCGATTTCCTTGCTGGTGGTGGTCGGCTTGCTGATCTTCTTCAATTCGTCGACGGCCGATGCGACGGCCTTGTCGATGCCGCGCTTCAGGTCGAGCGGATTGAGCCCGGCCGCAACGTATTTCTGGCCTTCGCGGACGATCGCCTGTGCGAGCACGGTGGCTGTCGTCGTGCCGTCGCCGGCCGCGTCGCTGGTGCGCGACGCGACTTCCTTCACGAGCTGCGCGCCGATGTTCTGCAGCTTGTCCGCGAGTTCGATTTCCTTCGCGACCGACACGCCGTCCTTCGTGACGACGGGCGCGCCGAAGCTGCGTTCGAGCACGACGTTGCGACCCTTCGGCCCGAGCGTGACCTTCACCGCGTTCGCGAGAATGTTGACGCCTTCGGTGAGCTTCGCACGGGCGACGTCGCTGAAAATGATTTCCTTGGCTGCCATGATTGCGCTCCGTTATTGATTGACGACCGCGACGATGTCTTCCTCGCGCAGCACGAGAAACTCGTTGCCGTCCACCTTGACGGCTTGCCCCGCGTACTTGCCGAACAGCACGCGCTCGCCGACCTGCAGGTCGGGCACGATGCGCTGGCCGTCCGTGTCCTTGCGGCCGGGGCCGACGGCGATCACTTCGCCCTGGTCGGGTTTTTCGGCTGCGCTGTCGGGAATCACGATGCCCGATGCGGTGGTGGTTTCCTGATCGAGTCGCTTCACGATCACGCGATCGTGCAAGGGGCGTAGGCTCATTTTTTTTCGTCCTGTGCTGTTCTGTCGAAATTGGCTGGCACTCTTTAACAGAGAGTGCTGACGAGTATAGAAATGCGCGGCGACGCGATCCAATAACGGATTCGGAAAAGCATTTGCGCGAATGCGCTTTGGGAGCGGCGCCGGCTCGGGCGCACGGAGGCCGTCGCCGGACACGACGCGCGACGCGGGCGCGTCAGATCAGCAGCGACACCGTCCTGAACAACGCGAGATCGTCCTTGCGCGCGGAGCGCGCGTGCCGCCGGATGACCTGCAGCAGGCAATCGATGAAGCAGCGTGCGGCCTCGCTCAGCGTGCTGCTGCGGCGCGTGACGATGCCGAGCTCGCGCGGCTCGAAGCTCTCCTTCAGCGACAGCGCGCGCATTCGCTCGCCGAACGGCGGCACGGCGGCGAGGATCGACGGGCACCACGTGCACATGTCGGCCTGCTCGAGCATCGTCTGCAGCATCGCGACCGATTGCGCGCGCACGATGCGTCGCTCGTCGATCTGCGCGCCGTGGCGCGTGAACAGGTAGTCGACGAGCGCCGCCTGGCCATCCGCCGCGAAATTCAGCACCCAATCGTTGTCGAGCAGGTCGTGGATCGATCGCGCGCGTTCGCGCGGGTGGCCGGCGCGCACCATCACCGAGGTCTCGTAACGCAGCATCGGCTCGAACGCGAATTCCTGCGCGCTGCCCGGCTGCACGTGCCCGAGCGCGAAATCCATGGTGCCGTCGCGCAGTAGCGGCTGTGCGACGGCGATCAACGCTTCGTAGAGTTCGAGACGCACGTCGGGCATCCGTTCTCGAAAACGCAGCACCGCTTCCGCCAGGAACGTCATGGTGAGCCACGGCGTGACGCCGACGCTCAGCCGCCCCTCGACGCGCCCGCGCATCCGTTCGAGATCGCTCTGCGCGTGCTCCAGTTGCTTCAGCACGAGCTTCGCATGCGTGAGAAGGGTTTTCCCGTATTCGGTAAAACCGATGCCTTCCGGCGCGCGCACGAGCAGAGGCAGGCGCTCGCTTGCCTCCAGCTCGCGCAACGCGCGCGTGACGGCCGCCTGCGACAGCCCGAGGGTGCGCGCCGCGCCCCGGATGCTGCCGGCCTCCGCGCTCGCGACGAGCGCCTGCAACTGATGCAGCTTCATGGTGCGATACCCGACAACGAAAGGTTGTCATCATAACGAAACCGCGGCTGTTCGCCCGGATTTTCGCTGCATACGATCCCGTCACGATCCGCCCTCCGGCGATCGGCAACCGGAACGTAGCGAAGGAGTATCGGGGTTGGGCCAGACACGAATTTTTCCCGAAATGGCAGCGATCGAAGCCGAGATGATCGCGCTGCGCCGCCGGCTGCACGCGCATCCCGAGCTCGGCTTCGAGGAACGCGCGACCGGCGATCTCGTCGCCGAGCACCTGACAACATGGGGTTATCGGGTGGAGCGCGGCCTCGGCGGCACCGGCGTGGTCGGCACGCTGGCGCGCGGCGCCGGCAAGCGGCTCGGGTTGCGCGCGGACATGGACGCGTTGCCGATCCGCGAGACGACCGGGCTGCCGCATGCGAGCCGGCACGACGGCGTGATGCACGCGTGCGGCCACGATGGCCATACGGCGATGCTGCTCGCCGCCGCGTGCTGCATCGCGGTGCGCGCGCGTTTCACGGGCACGCTGAACCTGATCTTCCAGCCGGCGGAGGAAGGGCTCGGCGGCGCGAAGCGCATGCTCGACGACGGGCTGTTCACGCGGTTCCCGTGCGACGCGGTGTTCGCGATGCACAACGTGCCGGGGTTGCCGGCCGGCGTGCTCGGCTTCTGCGACGGCCCGGCGATGGCGTCGGCCGACGAGGTGCGCGTGCGCGTGGCGGGCCGCGGCGGGCACGGCGCCGCGCCGCACACGACGGTCGATCCGGTGGTGGTCTGCGCATCGATCGTGATGGCGCTGCAGACGATCGTGTCGCGCAACGTGAATCCGCAGGAGCTGGCGATCGTCACGGCGGGCGCGATCCATGCGGGCGCCGCGTCGAACGTGATTCCGCCGCACGCGGAGCTCGAACTGAGCGTGCGCGCGCTGTCGCCGGACGTACGCACGCTGCTCGAGCGGCGCATCCGCGAGGTCGTGCACGGGCAGGCCGCGAGTTATGGCGCGACGGCCGAGATCGACTACCGGCACACCTATCCGGTGCTCGTCAATCACGCGGCGGAAACGGCATTCGCCCGCGAAGTCGCGCGCGAATGGGGTGGCGACGGCGCGCTGATTCCGCAGCTGCGGCCGATCGCGGCGAGCGAGGACTTCGCGTTCATGCTGAACGCGTGCCCGGGCAGCTACCTGTCGATCGGCAACGGCGACGGCAACGGTGATGGCGCGACCGGATGCGGGCTGCACCACCCCGGCTACGACTTCAACGATGCATGTCTCGCGACGGGCGCGAGCTATTGGGTCGCGCTGGCGGAGCGATATCTCGCGTGACGCGGCGCACGCGGCGAACCGGCGCCCGATGCGCCGGACGAATTCGATTCACGATCTACACGAGGAGACGGCAATGAAGCAGTGGATGGCGGCGCTCTCGATGGCGCTGGCGGCAGGGGCCGCACATGCAGGCGACTGGGCGGGCAAGGATATCCGGCTCGCGGTCGATCCGACCTACCCGCCGCTCGAGTACAAGCTGCCGGACGGCACGCTGACCGGGTTCGGGATCGACATCACGAATGCGCTGTGCGCGGAACTGAAGGCGCGCTGCGTGTGGGTCGAGTCGAGTTTCGACGGGATGATCCCGGGGCTGCTCGCGCGCAAGTTCGACGTGATCGCGTCGTCGATGACGATCACGCCGAAGCGGATGCAGCAGATCGCGTTCACGAACCGGATCTCGAACGCGCCTGCGCGGCTGATCGCGCGCAAGGGTTCGCCGTTGCTGCCGACGGCCGAATCGCTGAAGGGCAAGCGGATCGGTGTCGAGCAGGGCTCCGCGCAGGCCGACTATGCGATCGCGAACTGGCAGCGGGCCGGCGTGCAGATCGTGTCCTACCCGAACCAGGACCAGGTCTACGCGGATCTCGTGACGGGGCGGCTCGACGCGGCGTTCCAGGCGTCGATCGCGGCCAGCGACGGTTTCCTGAAGAAGCCGCAGGGCAAGGACTTTGCATTCGCCGGTGAAGCGATCGACGACACGAAGTACTTCGGGCAGGGCGACGGGCTCGGTCTGCGCAAGCAGGACACCGACTTGCGCGACGCGTTCAATCGCGCGCTCGCGACGATTCTCGCAAACGGCACGTATCGGCGGATCAACCGGAAGTATTTCGATTTCGACATCTACGGCGCGAAGTGAGCCGCGCGGCGTGCTGTCGGCGCGTCGCACGTGAGGAGACCCCGCGCGCGATCGACCGCGCGCCGGATACCGGGAATGACCGCCTGCACGGCCTGCGAATCGCGCGGGCATTCACGTGCAGGCCCGGAAAAACGAATAAGGATAACGAATGAACTGGAGAATTTTTTTCGTCGCGATTCCGGCGCTGTGCGCAGCGCCTGCGTTCGCGCAGGGTAGCATCACGCTCTACGGTCTGGTCGACGCGGGTATCGACTATACGAACGACGTCGGCGGCCACGGTGCGTGGCAGATGGCGAGCGGCTTCGCGCAGGGCAGCCGCTGGGGGCTGAAAGGCGCCGAGGATCTCGGCGGCGGCTATAGCGCGCTGTTCCAGATCGAGAGCGGCTTCAACGTGAACGCCGGCACGCTCGCGCAGGGCGGGCGCATGTTCGGGCGGCAGGCTTATGTCGGGCTCGGCAGCACGCGCTACGGCACGCTGACGCTCGGCCGGCAATACGATTCTGTGGTCGACTATCTCGCGCCGACGACCGCGAACGGGAGCTGGGGCGTCTATCCGTTCTCGCATCCGCTCGATAACGACAACACGGGCAACACGTTCCGCGTCGACAACACGGTCAAGTACGCGAGCCTGGATTTCTCTGGTTTCTCGTTCGGCGGCACCTACAGCTTCAGCAACGACACGGGCTTCGCGAACAACCGGGTGTGGAGCGCCGGCGCGCGGTACGAGCACGGCGGGCTGCTGGTCGGCGCTGCGTTCCTGAACGCGAACGACCCCGGCGCGACGTCCGGCGGCGCGGTCGCGGGTTCGGGTTCGGTCGGCGCCGATGCGAACTTTGCGTCGGCGCGGCTGCGAATCTTCGGGGCGGGGATCAACTACACGGCCGGGCTCGCGACGGTCGGCTTCGCGTACACGAACAGCAACGTCACGCGTCCGACCGCGAACGTCGGCTACCTGTTCGGCGACGAGACGATCGCGCCCATGACGGGGCTGCTCGCCGGCGGCACGGTGACGGCGATCAAGTACCAGAACTTCGAGCTGAACGGCAAATACCAGTTCACGCCCGCGTGCTTCGTCGGCGCGCAGTACGTGTACACGACGGTGCGCTACGACGCGACGACGGGCAGCGCGAAGCCGAAGATCCATTCGATCGGGCTGATGGCCGACTACGACCTGTCGAAGCGAACGGACGTGTACCTGATGGGCGCGTATCAGCGGGTTGCGGGCGACGCGACGGGTTCGTCGCTCGATCGGGCGCTCATCCCCGGCGCGGCGGACCTGTCGTCGACGTCCAAGCAACTGATGGTGCATGCGGGGATTCGTCACCGGTTCTGACGGCGTGCGGTCAAGCGGCGGTAACGGACGAAGGAAGACTCGTCGCCCGTCGCCGCCGATGCGCGTGCGTGACCGCGCATCGCGCCGCTTTCTCCCGTCACGCCGCGACGCGAATCACGACCTTGCCGAAATGCTGGCCCGACTGCAGGTATGCATAAGCTTCCGGCGCTTCGTCGAAGCCGAACACGCGATCGACGACGGGCCGGATCCGCTTCGCGTCGACGAGACGGACGACGTCGTCGAGCATCGCGCGGCTGCCGACCATGATCCCGTGAAGCCGCCGGATGCCGCCGATCAGCGACAGCAGCCCGAGTTCGGGGCCGCCGAAACTGCTGAGGCCGCCGATCACCGACACGATGCCGCCCAGCTTCGTCGCGGCGACCGAGCGCGGCAGCGTGTCGCGTCCGCCGACCTCGACGACGAGATCCGCACCCGCGCCGTCGGTGAGCCGCAGCACTTCATGCTGCCATTCGGGCGTCGCGCGATAGTTGATCGTTGCATCCGCACCGAGTGCACGCGCGCGTTCGAGCTTCGCGTCGCTCGACGATGTGACGATCGTCCGCAGCCCCGCCGCATGCGCGAGCTGCAGCGCGACGATCGATACGCCGCCCGTGCCGAGCAGCACGACGGTCGAGCCGGGGCCTGCGCCGCCGTCGGCGAACAGCGCATTCCAAGCGGTCACGCCCGCGCACGACAGCGTCGCCGCCTCGTCGTAGTCGAGATGCGCGGGAATCGCGACCAGCGCGGTTTCGTCGGACACGAAGTGTTCGGCCAGCACGCCGTCGAATTGCGCGCCCGGCGAACCCGAGACTTTCGCCGGCGTGGGCGGCCCGTCGATCCAGCGCGGGAAATACGTGTTGATCACGCGATCGCCGGGCTTGAAGCGCGTGACGTCGCGGCCGGTTTCGACGACTTCGCCCGCGCCGTCGGCCACGGGAATCAGCGGCGCGTCGCCGATGCCGAGATAATCGCCGCGCGCGAACATCAGGTCGCGATAGTTCAGCCCGGCCGAGTGGATCTTCACGACGACGTCGGTCGGCCCGACCGGCCGACGGGCGGCGTCGATGCGCCGGAGCCCGGCGACGCCGTCGCCCGGTTTCAGTTGCCATGCATGCATGTTCGACTCCTGGTTCGATGGGGACGGGACTATCATAGTGTTGCGTGTGGGGACGCATTGGCGAGAGTTTGGCCACGAACTGTTTCCATGCGGGACACAAACCTGCGAACGAACCGGAGCGGAATCACATGGACGAGCGGCTGAGAGGCGTCGCGGAATTCGTTGAGGTCGTGGAGTCGGGCAGCTTCGCGGCGGCGGCGCTGCGCGTCGGCGTCACGCGTTCGGCGGTCGCGAAGGTCGTCGCGCGGCTCGAGCACCGTCTCGGCGTGCGGCTGCTGCAGCGCACGACCCGCCAACTCAACCTGACCGACGAAGGGAGCGTCTATTACGAGCAGTGCCGGCGGTTGCTGGCCGAACTCGGCGAAACGGAGGCCGCGCTCGACGCGGGCCGGCGCGAGCCGTCCGGGCGGCTGCGCATCAGCGTGCCCGTGCTGTTCGGGCGGCAATGCGTGGCCCCGGTCATGCGGCGTCTCGTCGAGCGCCATCCGCGGCTCGAAATCGACGTGTCGTTCAGCGACCGCGTGGCCGACCTGATCGACGACGGCTTCGACATCGCGGTGCGCATCGGCGAGCTGGCCGATACGAGCGCGCTCGTCGGCCGGCGGCTGGGCGTGCAGCGCATGGGCATCTGCGCATCGCCCGCGTATCTCGAACGTCATGGCCGGCCGTCGGGGCTCGACGAACTCGCGTCGCACGTCGGCATCGCGTATTCGCGTGGCGGGCAGCCGGTGCCGTGGCGGATCATCGGCGCGGACGGCCAGGCGCACGACCACCGCGTGGCCGGGCGCCTGCGGTTCGACGACCTGCAGGCGATCGCCGAGGCCGCCGCCGCCGGCGCGGGCCTCGCATGGCTGCCGTGCTGGCTGATGGCGCCGTACCTGCGCGACGGCCGGCTCGCGCTGGTGATGGACAGCAACAGCGTGTCGGGCGCGGAGGTGTTCGCGGTGCGGCCGAAGTCGCGGCACGTGCCGTCGAAGGTGCGCGTCGTCGTCGATGCGCTGGTCGACGAGATCCCGCGGGTGCTGGCGTCGGATGACGGAGACAGGCAGGGGGCGCCGCATCGACGCTCGCATACCTCGTGATCTGCAATTCGCCGATCGCGATCTCGCTGTTGTTCATGATGGTGCGATACGGCGAAGCGTCTCGCGTGTCGGCGCCGTTCTTCCCGATTTCGCCCGCGACCGTGCCCGTGCCGATTGCGCTGGTGGCGCTCGGCGAGACGAATGGCATGCTCGCATGACCCTGCATGGCGCTGGCGGCGGCATGGCTGTTTCTCGTGATGCGTTACTGAACGCACAGGCTGACGGGCTTTCGCTGGCATCTCACATATCGAGACGACGTCCCGGTAATTGACGCGAATTTCGCGCGGCTCCTAGACTGGCTTGCATGACGCCGCGCTTCACTCGGCGCGACGATGCCGCCGCCGTGCGCGCGGCGGCCATACCGTCCCGCGAGACGATCCAGGAGACAAGCCGATGACCGCCGCCGCCCCGCAGTTGCACGCCGTCACGATGCGGCGCCTGAACCTGCGCCTGATTCCGTTCCTGATGCTGCTGTACCTCGTCGCGTATATCGACCGCTCGAACATCTCGGTCGCGGCGCTGCAGATGAACGCCGACCTCGGCCTCAGCGCCGAAATGTACGGACTCGGCGCGGGATTGTTCTACGTGACCTACATCCTGTTCGAGGTGCCGAGCAACCTGTTCCTCGCGCGTGTCGGCGCGCGCCGCTGGATCGCTCGGATCATGATCACGTGGGGCCTCGTCGCGGCCGCGATGAGCGCCGTCCATACGCCGGGGCAACTCTACGCGATGCGCCTGCTGCTCGGCGCGGCCGAGGCGGGCTTCACGCCGGGCATCATCTACTACTTGTCGGCGTGGTATCCGCAGAGCGATCGTGCGCGCGCGATGTCGTTCTTCTATATCGGCGCGACGCTCGCTTCGGTGATCGGGTTGCCGTTGTCCGGCGCGCTGCTGAACCTGAACGGCATGCTCGGCGTCGAAGGCTGGCGCTGGCTGTTCCTGCTCGAGGGTGTGCCCGCGCTGCTGCTCGGCTTCGTCGTGCTGCGCCGCCTGCCCGACACGCCCGCGCACGCGCGTTGGCTGCCGGCCGACGAGCGCGCGTGGCTCGAAGCGACGCTGCGCGACAGCGCGCCGCGCGAGCACCTGTCGCACGGCGTCGCGCTGCGGCGCGCGTTCGGCGATGGCAAGGTATGGGCACTCGCCGCGTTCTGGCTGCTGCAGGCGTTCGGCACGATCGGCCTCACGCTGTTCCTGCCACTGCTCGTGAAGAGCCTGTCGGGGCAATCGAGCTTCGCGGTCGGCAGTCTGTCCGCGCTGCCGTTCCTGTTCGCGTGTGTCGCGATGTATCTGAACGGCCGGCATTCGGATCTCGGCGGCGAACGCGCGTTACATCTCGGCGTGCCGATGCTGGTGGCCGGCGCATTGCTGGTCGCGGCGATCTATACGCCGGTGCTGCCTGTCGCGTATGCGCTGCTGGTGCTCGCGGTCGGCTTCAACTGGGCCGCGACGCCCGTGTTCTGGGCCGTGACGACCGAGTATGTGTCGGGCCTCACGGCCGCCGCTTCGATCGCGCTGATCAATGCGGTCGCGAATATTGCCGGCCTCGCGCTGCCGCCCGTAATGGGGCGGATCAAGGACGTCACGCATTCGTACGACCTCGCGCTGCTGCTCGTCGCAGTCGCGTTGCTGGCGGGCGGCGTGCTCGCGCTGCGGATCGCGTCGCGACGTGCGATGCCGGTGGTGGCGGAGCGGGCGGGGTGAACGTATGTGAACGCGTTACCCCGCTTCCGGATGAGGCACTTCGCGGCGTTATCGATGTTCGTCGTTTTTGTTCGATAACAGGAAGCAAGCACCGCCTGACGCCAGGAAGAGCCATGCCAGTTTCTTTGTTCGCTCCATCGACAGACCCTTCGCAGGTCGAGAGAATTTTCAGTATTTCCGCGATTTCAGCATTCGTCGATCGATGCGTGCATGTGCTGGCGCCGATATTCATTATCCGATCGAGGACGCATATTCCCCCACCCCGTTAGCATGTGACGAATCCGACTTTGGGCGCCGCGCGCGCGACGCTAAGATCGCCGATCCCGTAGATCGAGCGTTCCACAACAATGAAAAAGTCCGCGTCGCCGTTGCATGCTTTCCGTTTCCGTGTCGTCTGCGCCGCGATCGCCGGCGCGGTGTCGCTCGCGTCGTGCGGCGGCGTCGACGGCGATCCGCCGCCGCAGGCCAGCGCGGCGCCGTCGGCCAAGCGCCCGAACATCCTGTACATCATGGCCGACGATCTCGGCTATTCCGACGTCCATGCGTTCGGCGGCGAAATCAACACGCCGAACCTCGACGCGCTCGTCGCGTCGGGCCGCATCCTGTCGAACCACCACACGGGCGCCGTCTGCGCGATCACGCGCGCGATGCTGGTGTCCGGCACCGATCATCATCTCGTCGGCGAAGGCACGATGGGCGTGCCGACCGACGAGCGGCGCGGGCTGCCCGGCTACGAGGGCTATCTGAACGACCGCGCGCTGTCGTTCGCGCAATTGCTGAAGGACGCCGGCTATCACACGTATATCGCGGGCAAGTGGCACATCGGCTCGGGGATCGTCGGCAGTACGACGGGCAGCGGGCAGACGCCCGACCAGTGGGGTTTCGAGCGCAGCTACGTGCTGCTCGGCGGCGCGGCGACGAACCACTTCGCGCACGAGCCGGCCGGCTCGTCGAACTACACGGAAGACGGCCGCTACGTGCAGCCTGGCCAGCCCGGGCAACCGGGCGGCGCGGGCGGCAGCCCGGCCGTGTTCTATTCGACCGATTTCTATACGCAGAAGCTGATCTCGTACATCGATGCGAACAAGCAGGACGGCAAGCCGTTCTTCGCATACGCCGCCTATACGTCGCCGCACTGGCCGCTGCAGGTGCCCGATCCGTGGCTGCACAAGTACGCGGGCGTGTACGACGCCGGCTACGATGCGATCCGCAACGCGCGGATTGCCCGACAGAAGGCGCTCGGCCTGATACCCGCCGATTTCAAACCGTTCGACGGACTGCCGGAGACGACGGCCGCATCGCCCGCGACCGCGAACGACGGCAAGGCCGGCGCGAAGTACGTCAGCGCAGTGCATTCGGCCGCGGACGGCTACGTCGACTACGGCGCCGGCAAGGTCGACAAGCTGTGGTCGAGCCTGTCGCCGGCCGAGCGCCGGGCGCAGGCGCGCTACATGGAAATCTACGCGGGGATGGTCGAGAACCTCGACTACAACATCGGACTCCTGATCCAGCATCTGAAGGACATCGGCGAATACGACAACACGTTCATCATGTTCCAGTCGGACAACGGCGCGGAAGGCTGGCCGATCGATTCCGGCGCCGACCCGACCGCGACCGATACCGCGAACGCGCAGGAGCCGACCTATTCGGCGCTCGGCACCGACAACGGCAAGCAGAATGCGCAGCGCCTGCAGTACGGGCTGCGCTGGGCCGAAGTGAGCGCGGCGCCGTTCCGGCTCACGAAGGGCTATTCGGGCGAAGGCGGCGTATCGACGCCGACCATCGTGCACCTGCCGGGCCAGTCGCAGCCATTGCCGCCGCTGCGCGCGTTCACGCACGTGACCGACAACACGGCCACGTTCCTCGCGGTCGCGGGCGTCACGCCGCCGTCGCAGCCGGCGCCGCCGCTCGTCAACACGCTGACGGGCGTCGACCAGAACAAGGGCAAGGTCGTCTACAACAACCGCTACGTGTATCCGGTCACGGGCCAGTCGCTGCTGCCGGTGCTCACGGGCTCGGTGACGGGCGAAGTGCACACGACGGCGTTCGGCGACGAAGCGTACGGCCGCGCGTACCTGCGCAGCGCCGACGGCCGCTGGAAGGCGCTGTGGACCGAGCCGCCGCTCGGGCCGCTCGACGGTCACTGGCAGTTGTACGACCTCGCGTCGGATCGCGGCGAGACGACGGACGTGTCCGCGCAGAACCCGTCGGTGATCGGCACGCTCGTCGACCAGTGGAAGGCCTACATGAGCAGCGTCGGCGGCGTCGAGCCGCTGCGGCCGCGCGGCTACTACTGAGCGCGAGGGGCGACACGATGCGGTTCCGCTTCTGGACGATCGGCGCGGCGCTGGCCGCCACGCTGTTCGCCGCCGCGTTCGCGGCAGGCTATGCGAATCCGGCGACGCCGGCCGGCGGCGCGTTCGACGACCTGAATCGCGGCCGCGCGCTCGCGCCGCTCGGTTCGGAACGCCAGTGCGAACGCTATTCGGGGCTGCCGTCGAAGTGGCGCGACGATCCGAAGGCCGGAATGGTGCACCTGCGCGGCGGCGCGTTCGTGTTCGGCAGCACGCGCGGCTACGCGGACGAGCGTCCGGTCGGCGACGGCCGCACGCGCGTCGGCGGCTTCTGGATCGACCAGACCGACGTGACGATCGCGCAATTCGCGGCATTCGTGCAGGCGACCGGCTACGTGACCGAGGCCGAGCAGCAGGGCGGCGCGGCGGTGTTCCATGTGCCGACGCGCGACGAGATGAACGCGCGCGACCTCGCTTGGTGGTCGTGGGTGAAGGGCGCGTCGTGGCGGCATCCGCGCGGGCCCGGCAGCGACGTGGACGGGCTCGGCAACCTGCCGGTGACGCTCGTCACGCAGCGCGATGCGCTCGCGTATGCGCACTGGCTCGGCCGCGACTTGCCGACCGAGGCCGAATGGGAGTACGCGGGCAAGGCCGGCCGCGACGACGCATCGCTCGATGCGGCGCCGCGCGACGCGCAGGGCAAGCCGGCCGCGAACTATTGGCAGGGCGCGTTTCCGGTGCTCGACTCGGCGGAGGACGGCCACGCGGGGCTGGCCCCCGTCGGCTGCTATGCGGCGAACGGCTTTCGTCTTTACGACATGATCGGCAACGCGTGGGAATGGACGAAGGACGCGTACACGGGCCCGCATCAATCCCACACGAACGGCGACACGGCGGCCGTCGCGCCGCCGACGCGCCGGCACGATACGCCGATGGTCATCAAGGGCGGCTCGTTCCTGTGCTCGCGCGATTACTGCGTGCGCTATCGCGCATCGTCTCGCGAACAACAGGAGGCCGATCTCGGCGCGTCGCATATCGGGTTTCGCACGATCCTGAGGGACGCGTCATGACGGTCGGCATCGGGCGATTCGTTTCTGCATGGTTGCTGATTGCGTGCGCGGCGATGCAGCAGGGGGCGGCGATGGCTGCCGAAGCCGCGGCGCCGGCCGTGCGCGTCGGCGTCACGCGCGGCGTGCATGCGCAGATTCTCGACGAAGTGAAGCGGGTGGCCGCCGCGCGCGGGCTCGGCATCGACGTCGTCGAATTCGACGATGCATCGCGCATCGATACGGCGCTGGCCGACGGGCGAATCGACGCGGCCAGCTTCGAGGATGCGCAACAGCTTGCCGCGACCCGCGCCCGGATGCGCTACGCGCTGACCGAAGTCGCGCCGACCGTCACGTTGCCGATGGCGTTGTATTCGCGCAAGCTGAGGAGTCTGAACGAACTGCAACCCGGCGCGACGGTCGCGCTTCCCGCCGATCCGCGCGGGATGGCGCGCGCGCTCGTGCTGCTGCAGAACGACACGCTGGTGACGCTGCGCGAGAAGGCCGGCCTGCATGCGACGCTGCGCGACGTGACGGGCAACCGGCTCGGGCTGAAATTCGTCGCGCTGCGCCGCGACCGGCTTTACGCGGCCCTCGACACGGCCGCGTTCGTCGCGATCGACAGCGACGAGGCGGCCCGCGCCGGGCTGCAGCCCGCGCGCGACAGCATCAGCCTGGAGGATGCGCGCTCGCCGTATGCGAACGTGCTCACGGTGCGCGATGCCGATCGCGCGAAGCCGTGGGTCGCGCAGCTCGTCGCCGCGTATCACTCGGACGAGGTCGCGCGCTTCATCCTCACGCGCTACCAGGATTCGGTGCGGCGGCCGTGGTAGACACCTACCTGCTCGCGTGCAACGCGTGCGGACGCTGCTGCAACAGTGCGCCGACGCTGTCGTTGCGCGAACTGTTCCGGCATCGGCACCGCTTCGTCGGCGCGTTGACGATCCGCCGCGTGCCGAAGCGGCGCATCGGCGAACGCTGGCAAGCGGGCGGCCGCGAGCATTCGCTCGATGCGGATGACGTCGCGGCGGCCGATGCGCTGGCGGACCGATTGTTCCATCGCGGCCGCGTGCATGGCGAATGGCTCGCGCTGACGCTGCAAGGCTACGACTATCCGTCGCTGGGCCGTTGCGCGGCGCTGGCCGACGACGGCCGCTGCGGCGTGCACGCGAACAAGCCGTCGATCTGCCGCGCGGTGCCGCTCGATCCGATGCTGCCCGACCGGTTGCAGGCACGCGTGCTCGCGACGCGGCGCGGCGATGCGGCGTGGCTCGGCGCGAATTGCATCGTCGATGCCGCGAGCGTGCAGTCTGCCGAGGTATCGGCGTTCCCGATTCCGCTGGTGACGGCCGGGCAGGTCGAGGATCGTGCGATGCTCGACGCGCATCGCGATGCGCTCGTGTTCGAGCGCGCGGTGTGGCGCGACGCCGTGTTCGCGTCGCTGGCCGACGGCGGGCCGGGCGTGAGCGATGCGCTGTCGCGGCTGGCGCCCGGCGGCTACCTGACCGTGTCGATCGTGCCGGCCCTGCTGGCCGTCGCTCAGGTTTCCGCGCATTGCCGCGCGCTGTGCATCGACTTCGTCGACGCCCAACTGACCTTGATCGGCGCGAACATCGAAGCGGCGCTCGCGCGCCGACATGCCGACGACCGGCCCGCGACGCGCGAATTGCGTGGCTTCGCGCAGGCGCTGGAGCGGGCGCGACGAGCGCTCGCGGCGACGCCGGCATCCGCCGCCGCCACGCGCGACGATGCGTCACGCATCGAAGCGTGGCTCGACGATCGCGTCGACGCCGCTTCGCTCGCCGCCTGACGATCGCGGCACGCCGCGCGTGCCTTACACTTGGCGCTCTTTCAATCGTTGCAGAGCGAGCGGGCATGTACGCGTCGACTTTCATTTTTCGCGCCGGCCAGTACGACGACGAATTCCACCGGCTCGACCGGCAGATCGCCGACATGGCGCGCGCGACGCCCGGCTATCTCGGCGAGGAAACGTGGGAGAACGCGCAAGCCGGCTTGATCCAGAACGTCTATTACTGGGAATCCGAGGCGGCGCTGCGGCAGTTGATCCAGCATCCCGCGCATCTCGAAGCCAAGGCGAAGCAGGCGCGCTGGCTGGACGGGTATCGTGTCGTGATTTCGCAGGTGCTTCGCGAGTATGGCGACGGCAAGCTGACGCCGCCGCATGCGGCGCCATCCGCGTAAGGGGTGCCGGGTCAGGCGGCCGCCCCGGCTTTTCCCGGGCCGCCCGGCTTGCCCGCCGCGCGCTCCCAGATCGGGAAGGTCGCGTTCTGGATCGACGTCTGCGCGTCGATGACCTTGCGGTGGTCGATGCCGGGCAGGTCGAGCAGCCGGTCGACGGCCGCCTTCGCGCCCTGGGCGTCCTGCGGAAAGCCGCACGCGAACTGCTTGTTCGTATCGAACAGGACCCACCAGATGTCCGACACGAACGGCCCGTGATCGTTGGTTTCGATCAGGATCGCGCCGAGGTCGGACAGCGCGATGCCGCGCGTCGTCCCGGTCTGGTCGGTCGACGCGATGCGCGTATCGGTTGCGGTCACGGTCCAGCCGCTTTGCCGGGTAGACGGGCGGGTCGACGACGGCGCGGCATTCGGTCGGGCCGGGCTGCCGGCGGCTGCGTTTGTCCCTGCGCCTGGGCCTGCGCCGGTCGGCACGATCCCGCCCGCGGCACCGACCGCACGGCTCGGCGCACCGCCATCCTGCCGCGCGCGCCCGTCGATCCACGGCAGCGCGGCGGCGCCCGCCATCGCCGCGATCCATAAGTAGTACCCGGCCCCGAACGTGCGGATCGTTTCGTAGTTCGCGTCGGTCGGGATCGTATGCCACCCGAGCGCAAAAACCACGACCACGGCCAGCAGCGCCGACACGGTACGGCTCGGCCTGAGCAGCGCGACGACGAGCAGCGGGTTGCCGAGCCAGGCGAATTGCAGGTCGAGGATCGCGAGCCCGCCGAGCGCGAGCACCGTGTAGCCGTGCAACCAGCTCACCGCGCCGGCCGCATTCGGCGGTTCGGCCGCGACGGGCAGCAGCAGCGACGCGACATACAGCGCGACGATCACGACGCGCGCGAGGTTCAGGCGGGGCGAAGCGGAGCGAATCTGCATGTTGCCTTCCTGTCGTGCACGGTCATGCGAGGCGACGAATGCCGGACGGCCCGGCCCTCATTCGCGACGCGCGGCGCCGACGTGGCGGCGCGCCGAACGCGATTGTGGGCGATTCGCGCGGCGATGTCGAACGCGCGTCGTCTGCCGCTGCCAGGTCAAAGCGCTTCGACCAGCAACCGCGTGCTCTTCTCGCAATACTCGTGACACGCCGCGCGCGCGGCGATCGACGCGCCGTGCACGAACCGCGGCGCGTCCGCCCGCCGCGACATCGACACGACGATCGACGGCGGCGACGGCTGCAGCGGCAGCTCGACGACTTCGCCGCTCGCGATCAGCGCATCGACGAACAGCACCGGAATCGCGGCAACGCCGAAGCCGTCGCGCACCAGTTGCACGATCACCGAGATCGACGGCGACCCGGTGATGCGCGTCTCCGACAGCGGCACGCCGTGCGCATGCGCGAGCGTGCGGACGATGTCTTCCAGCGCACGATGGGGCGCGGTGCCGCGCCCGTAGGTGAGGATCGGCTGGCGCAGCACCTGCCGCGCGAGGCCTGTGCGCAGGTTCGGCAGCAGCCCCGCGCGCGCGATCCAGCGCACCGGGTAGTTCGCGAGCGCGTCGCATACGACCGACGCCTCGTCGCTGCCTTCCACGCGGATGATCAGGTCGAGCTCGCCGGCCATCAGCCGGCGTTGCAGCACGACGCTGACGTCGACGGTCAGATCGATCTCGAGCTGCGGATAGTCGGCCGCGAGCCGCCGCATATAGTGCGGCAGCCAGCTGTGCACGACCGTCTCGATCACGCCGAGCCGCAGCTTGCCGCGCAGCGCGCGCTCGCCGGACGCGGCGGCCTGCAGTTCCTGCGTCGCCTCGACCACGGCTTTCGCATAGCCGAGCAGGTATTCGCCGTTCGGCGTGAGCCGGAACGCGCGGCTGTCGCGATCGACGAGTACCGTATGCAGTTCGTCCTCGAGCGCTTTCAGGCGCTGCGAGATCGCGGCCGGCGTCGCATGCAGCGCGGCCGCGGTCGTGCGGAAGTTGCGCAGCTTCGCGAGCGTGACGAAGGTTTCGAGAAAACGCGTGTTCATGGCGGTCGGGCGAGCAGTGGATGCGCAGCTTGCCGGCGACGAAAAATGAACGGGACCGGGGAAAACCCGCGGATCCGTTAAGAAATTCTATACAACGGACGCAAAAAAACTCGTTGGCGACAAATTTTTTTCTTTTCTATTCTTCGCCGTATCCGATGACACGCCACCGTCATCGCCATGCCATCCCGATTCTGCGACCGACCATCATGACGCCTTCCGAATTCCGCCAGTCCGTGCGCCGCGGCGCGTTCCGCGGCCCGACCGCCGGCCATTGCGGCCCGTTTGCCCAGGCGAACCTGGCGATCCTGCCCGACGCGTACGCGCACGATTTCCTGCGCTTCTGCCAGGCCAACCCGAAGGCTTGCCCGCTGCTGGGCGTTGGCGAATCGGGCGCGTTCCGGCTCGACGCGCTCGGCGAGGATCTCGACATCCGCACCGACGTACCGAGCTACAACGTCTACCGCGACGGCCGCCTGACCGAGCAGGTCGAATCGCTGGAAGCGCTGTGGCGCGACGATTTCGTCGTATTTGCGATCGGCTGCTCGTTTTCGTTCGAGGACATGCTCGCCCGCGAAGGGATCGGGCTGCGCCACGTCGAGGAAGGGCGCAACGTGCCGATGTACCGCACGTCGATCGCGAACCGCCGCGCGGGAATCTTCGGCGGCCAACTGGTCGTGTCGATGCGGCCGCTGCGCGGCGCCGACGCGATCCGCGCGGTGCAGATCACGAGCCGGTTCCCGGGCGTGCATGGCGCACCGATCCATATCGGTCATCCGCGGGAACTGGGCATCGAGGATTTGAACGCGCCCGAATTCGGCGACGCGGTGACGATCCGCGACGGCGAACTGCCGGTGTTCTGGGCGTGCGGCGTGACGCCGCAAACCGCGCTGATGGACGCGAAGCTGCCGATCGCGATCGCGCATACGCCCGGCCACATGCTGATGACCGACATCACGAACGCGTCGCTGGCCGTGTTTTGACCGGCCGCACACCCCTTACGCCACGTACCCGCGACACACCACACGCCATTCGACGGCGCATCACGACAGGAGCACCACCATGGAAAGCAAGACCCTCGCGGCGCCCGCCGCCGAGCCCGCGAGCCGCGCGCGCAGCGGCCTGTTCTCGTGGTACGCGGATGCGCAGCCGCGCGAACGCCGCGCGTTCTGGAGCTGCAAGGTCGGCTACATGCTCGACGGAATGGACACGCAGATGCTGTCGTTCGTGATCCCGACACTCGTCGCGACCTGGGGCATCTCGCTTGCCGACGCAGGCTTCATCGGCACCATCACGCTGCTCGCGTCGGCGCTCGGCGGCTGGATCGCCGGCATCCTGTCCGACCGGATCGGCCGTGTGCGCACGCTGCAGCTCACGGTGCTGTGGTTCGCGGTGTTCACCGCGCTGTGCGGGCTCGCGCAGAACTACCCGCAACTGGTCGCGGCGCGCGCGCTGATGGGCTTCGGCTTCGGCGGCGAATGGACGGCCGGCGCGGTGCTGATCGGCGAGGTGATTCGCGCGCGCGACCGCGGCAGGGCGGTCGGCCTCGTGCAGTCGGGCTGGGCGATCGGCTGGGGGCTGTGCGCGCTGCTGTATGCGCTGCTGTTTTCGGTGCTGCCGGCCGAGCAGGCGTGGCGCGCGCTGTTCCTCGTCGGGCTCGCGCCCGCGCTGCTGGTCGTCGCGATCCGCCGTTACGTGAAGGAGCCGGACGTCTACGAGAAGGAGAAGGCCGCGCAGGCGAAAGTGGCCGACGCACCGCGCCTCACCGAGATCTTCGCGCCGAAGCTGATCACGACGACGCTGCGCGCGGCGCTCCTGACGACCGGCGCGCAGGGCGGTTACTACGCGATCACGACGTGGCTGCCGACCTTCCTGAAGACCGAGCGGCACCTCACGGTGATGGGCACTGGCGGCTATCTCGCGATGATCATCCTCGGCTCGTGGGTTGGCTACCTGACGAGCGCGTACCTGACCGACCGCCTCGGCCGCAAGCCGAACTTCATCCTGTTCGCGGTCGGCTCGATGGTGATCGCGTTCTCGTACACGTCGCTGAACCTGACCAATGCTTCGATGCTGTGGCTCGGCTTCCCGCTCGGCTTCTTCGCGTCGGGCATTTTCTCGGGGATGGGTGCGTTCCTCACCGAGCTGTTCCCGACCCGCGTGCGCGGGTCCGGCCAGGGCTTCTGCTACAACGTGGGCCGTGCGATCGGTGCACTGTTTCCGTTCCTGATCGGCGCGCTGTCGAAGCAATACGGGCTCGGCACGAGCATCGGCATCTTCGCGGTCGCCGCGTACGGCGTGGTGATCGTCGCCGCGCTGACGCTGCCCGAGACCCGCGGCCGCGAACTCGACGCCGCGTAAGCGGCAGCGGCCCGCGCGCCGCTTTCTCCCTTTTCCCCTTTTTTACCGGTACCGCCACGCGGCGCGCGACGCGCGCCGTGCGGCGGCGCTCGCCCCTCGATTCAACGACGCATCGCCCCGACATCATGACCGACCGACACCTTTCTCCCGTTTCCTCCGACGCCGCGCGCTGGCAATTCTGGATCGACCGCGGCGGCACGTTCACCGACATCGTCGCGCGGCGGCCCGACGGCTCGCTCGTCACGCACAAGCTGCTGTCGGAGAACCCCGAGCAGTACCGCGACGCGGCCGTGGCCGGCATCCGTCACCTGCTCGGCCTCGCGGCTGGCGAGCCGATCACGCCCGAGCGGGTCGACATGGTGAAGATGGGGACGACGGTCGCGACCAACGCGTTGCTCGAACGCAAGGGCGAACGCACCGCGCTCGCGACGACGCGCGGCTTTCGCGACGTGCTGCGCATCGCATACCAGAACCGGCCGCGCCTGTTCGATCTCGACATCGTGCTGCCCGACGCGCTGTACGAGACGGTCGTCGAGATCGACGAGCGCGTCGGCGCGCATGGCGACGTGGTCGTGCCGCTCGATGTTCAGGGTGCCGAAGCGTCGTTGCGCCGCGTGTTCGACGGCGGCGTGCGCGCCCTCGCGATCGTGCTGATCCACGGCTACCGCTACACCGCGCACGAACGGATGCTGGCCGAACTCGCGCGCCGCATCGGCTTCACGCAGGTGTCGGTGTCGCACGAGGTGTCGCCGCTGATGAAGATGGTGTCGCGCGGCGACACGACCGTGGTCGACGCGTACCTGTCGCCGATCCTGCGTCGCTACGTCGAACAGGTCGCGCACGAGATGCCGGGCGTGAACCTGCAGTTCATGCAGAGCAGCGGCGGGCTGACACGCGCCGATGCGTTCCAGGGCAAGGACGCGATCCTGTCCGGCCCGGCCGGCGGCATCGTCGGGATGGTGCGCGCGGCGCGCGCGGCCGGCTTCGAGCGCGTGATCGGCTTCGACATGGGCGGCACGTCGACCGACGTGTCGCACTACAACGGCGAATTCGAGCGCGTGTTCGAGACGCAGGTGGCCGGCGTGCGGATGCGCGCACCGATGATGAGCATCCATACGGTCGCCGCGGGCGGCGGCTCGGTGCTCGGCTTCGACGGTGCGCGGCTGCGCGTGGGGCCCGAATCGGCCGGCGCGAATCCGGGGCCGGCCGCGTACCGGCGCGGCGGCCCGCTGACGGTGACCGACTGCAACGTGATGCTCGGCAAGATCCAGCCCGACCATTTTCCGCGGGTGTTCGGCCCGCATGCGGACCAGCCGCTCGACCGCGACGGCGTGGTCGCGAAGTTCGCGGCGCTCGCCGACGAGATTCACGCGGCGACCGGGCGGCGCGAGACGCCCGAGGCGCTTGCCGAAGGTTTCCTGGAGATCGCGATCGGCAGCATGGCGAACGCGATCAAGAAGATTTCCGTGCAGCGCGGCCACGACGTGTCGCGCTACGTGCTGACGACGTTCGGCGGCGCGGGCGGCCAGCACGCGTGCGGCGTGGCCGATGCGCTCGGGATGACGCAGGTGTTCGCGCATCCGCTCGCGGGCGTGCTGTCCGCGTACGGGATGGGGCTGGCCGACCAGACCGCGATGCGCGAGCGCGCGGTCGAGGCCGTGCTGACCGACGCGTCGCTGCCGGCGCTGAACGCGGCGCTCGACCGGCTGGCCGACGAGGCCATCGGCGCGCTGCTCGAACAGGGCGTGCCGCCGCAGCGGATCGCGACCGAGCGGCGCGTGCATCTGCGCTACCAGGGCACCGATTCGGCGCTCGACGTACCGGCCGGCAGCGTCGCCGCGATGCAGCAGGCGTTCGAGGCCGCGTACCGGCAGCGCTACGCGTTCCTGATGCCGGGCACGCCGCTCGTCGCCGAGCTCGCGTCGGTCGAGGCGATCGGCCGCTCGGACGCGCCGGTCGACCTCGCGCCGCTCGCGCCGCGCGCGGAAGACGCGGCGCCTCGAGCGCACACGGCCGTGCGCTTTTATTCCGGCGGCCGGTGGCACGACGCGGCGCTGGTCGTGCGCGACACGCTGCGCGCCGGCGATGTGATCGACGGCCCGGCGATCGTCGCGGAACAGAACGGCACGACCGTCGTCGAGCCCGGCTGGCGCGCCGCGATGACCGCCCAGGGCAACCTCGTGCTGACGCGCACGACGCCGCTGCCGACGCGCCGCTCGCTCGGCACCGACGCCGATCCGGTGCGGCTCGAGATCTTCAACAACCTGTTCATGTCGATCGCCGAGCAGATGGGGCTGCGGCTGCAGAACACCGCGTACTCGGTGAACATCAAGGAGCGGCTCGACTTCTCGTGCGCGATCTTCGACGGCGACGGCAACCTGATCGCGAACGCGCCGCACATGCCCGTGCACCTCGGCTCGATGGGTGAAAGCATCCGCACGGTGATCGAGCGCAACCGCGGCCGCATGCGCGACGGCGACGTGTTCATGCTGAACGACCCGTACCACGGCGGCACGCACCTGCCGGACGTGACGGTCATCACGCCGGTGTTCGCGGACGGCTCGGACGCGCCGCTGTTCTACGTCGGCTCGCGCGGCCACCACGCGGACATCGGCGGCACGACGCCGGGCTCGATGCCGCCCGATTCGACCCATATCGACGAGGAAGGCGTGCTGATCGACAACTGGCAGCTCGTGTCGGCCGGCGTGCTGCGCGACGCCGAGACGCGCGCGCTGCTGGCGTCGGGCCGCTACCCGGCGCGCAACGTCGAGCAGAACATGGCCGACCTGCGGGCCCAGGTCGCCGCGAACCGGAAGGGCGTCGACGAATTGCGCCGGATGGTCGCGCAGTTCGGCCGCGACGTCGTGCTCGCGTTCATGGGGCACGTGCAGGACAACGCGGAAGAAGCGGTGCGGCGCGTGATCGGCGCGCTGCAGGACGGCGCATACCGGTACCCGCTCGACAACGGCGCGGAGATTCGCGTCGCGATTCGCGTCGACCGCGCGGCGCGGTGCGCGGAGATCGACTTCACCGGCACGTCCGCGCAGCTCGACAACAACTTCAACGCGCCGAAGGCCGTCTGCATGGCCGCGGTGCTGTACGTGTTCCGCACGCTGGTCGGCGACGACATCCCGCTGAACGCCGGCTGCCTGAAGCCGCTGACCGTGATCGTGCCGGCCCGCTCGATGCTGAACCCCGAATACCCGGCGGCCGTCGTGTCGGGCAACGTCGAGACGTCGTCGGCGATCACCAACGCGCTGTACGGCGCGCTCGGCTGCGTCGCGTCGAGCCAGGGAACGATGAACAACTTCACATTCGGCAACGATCGGTACCAGTACTACGAGACGATCGCGGGCGGCAGCGGCGCGGGCGACGGCTTCGCGGGCGTCGCCGCGGTGCAGACGCACATGACGAACTCGCGGCTCACCGATCCGGAGGTGCTCGAATGGCGCTATCCGGTGCGGCTCGATTCGCACCGGATTCGCGCCGGCTCGGGCGGCGCCGGGCGCTGGCGCGGCGGCGACGGCGCGGTGCGGCGGATCCGCTTCCTCGAGCCGATGACCGCGTCGATCCTGTCGAACAACCGGATCCACGCGCCGTTCGGCGCGGCGGGCGGCGAAGCCGGTGCGCTCGGCCGCAACACGATCGAGCGGGCGGACGGCACGGTCGAGGCGCTCGACCACATCGGCCGCGCGCAGATGGCGCCGGGCGACGTGTTCGTCGTCGAAACGCCGGGCGGCGGCGGCTACGGCGCGCCGGAATGAGCGGCGCACCCGGCGCGGGCACTCCGCGCCGGGTGCGCGGGCGGGTGAAGAATATTGCAAAGAACTGTGGAATAAAGCGGCGCATTCACGCGCGAGCGGAATCAAAATGGCGGCAACACGGATCGCGGCATGCGATTCGACCCCTGCCGCCACGGTCTCCCCAAAGATCTGGCCCCGTCACCGCGGATCGACCTCAAACGCCCGTCCGGCGCGGGTTCCGGCCCGGCAATCCACCCTCGACGCGCGGCGCGTCGCCCACCCGTTCTCATGCGGCCGATCATGAAAAATCCGGCTTGCCAATCGAGTCCCGGTTCCTTGACACTTTTCTCTAAATGTGAGTGCCAATCTTCATCGTCATTTGATAAGATGGCTCTCATCATTCGTAAGGCAGAACCTGCGCGCATCACGCGCGAACGCCGGCCGCATCAGCTGCAAACAAGTACGGGACGAGGCCCGCTGTCACGGCGATCACGGCTGCCCTGCCGGGCATGCGCGCTGCGCGTGCCCGGGAAGGCGGTCGGCCCACTCGCCTCCGTCTACACTGTGCGTTTTTTTTGGATCGGGGCGTGTCCATGGATGACGAAAACGATAGCGCGGTGCTCGAGGCGCATGTCGGTACGCGCAGCCCCTGCTGGCGTCTCGGCAGCGACAGCAACGCGCTCGAGCTGGCCGCGGTCCGCGGCCTGACCAACGTCGCGATCGCGCTGACGGCCGAACAGGCCGCGCGCATCCGCGCGCTGACCGGCGTCACGTCGCACCTCGTGCTGGACATCGTGCTGTTCGGCAACCCGGTCAGCCTCCATCTCGTCGGCAGGAAGGTCAATACGGTCGACTGGGCCGGCACGGCGTCCGCCTATTCCGATACCGAGTCCGTCGCCGGCGACCTGTCGCACGGGCTCGCGTTCGCCGAGCAGGTCGTGTCCGAAGTGAATTCGCTCGTCGTGATCCTCGACCGCAACGGGATGGTGCAGCGCTTCAACCGTTTGTGCGAGGAAGTGACGGGCAAGCGCGAGGTCGACGTGATCGGCCGCAGCGCGTTCGAGCTGTTCATGAGCCCCGAACAGGGCGCGCAGTCGCGCAGCAACATCACGGGCTTCTTCGCGAGCAACCAGTCGTTCGCGGTCGAGCGCTACATCAACACGGTCAACGGGCCGCGCCTGTTCCAGTTCCGCAACAAGTTCGTGCGGAGCGGCAGCGGCGTGGACGAACAGTTCCTGATCTGCTCGGGCATCGACATCACCGAGGAGCGCAACGCGCAGCAGCGGCTCTCCGAGCTCGCGAACACCGACGTGCTCACCGGGCTGCCGAACCGCCATGCGATCAGCGAGCGCATCCGGACGGCAATCGCCGAGGAGAGCGAGCTGACGCGCGGCCAGGTCGGCATCCTGTTTCTCGATCTCGACAACTTCAAGCGCGTCAACGATCACTACGGCCACATCACCGGCGACCGCCTGTTGCAGGACGTATCGGCGATCATCAGCGGCTGCCTGCCGTCCGGTGCGACGCTCGCGCGGCTCGGCGGCGACGAATTCCTCGTACTGTTCGAACACGGCACGCGCCCGCTGCTCGAAGCGACCGCGCAGATCATTCTCGAGCGGCTGCGCACGCCGATCCATCTCGGGCTGATGGAGGTCTACACGAGCTGCTCGATCGGTATCGCGATGTATCCGCAGCACGGCGATTCGCTCGAGACGCTGATCCGCAGCGCCGACACCGCGATGTACGTCGCGAAGGAAGCGGGCAAGCATACGTATCGCGTGTTCTCGCTGGAGATGAACCAGAAGGTCGCGAAGTACATGTGGCTCGACACGAACCTGCGCAAGGCGCTCGAGGAAGAGCAGTTCGTGCTCCACTACCAGCCGGTCGTCGATATCGCGACGGGCGACGTGCACGGCGTCGAGGCGCTGATCCGCTGGCAGTCGCCCGATCGCGGGCTCGTCGCGCCGGTCGAGTTCATCCGTTTCGCGGAAGAGTCGGGGCTGATCGCGCCGCTCGGACGCTGGGTGATGCGTACCGCGGCCGCGCAGGCCGCCGCATGGAAGGCGAAGGGGCTCGGCGTCCGGATCGCGGTGAACGTGTCCGCGCGGCAGTTGCAGGACATGAACATCGTCCACCAGTTCGCGTCGATTCTCGACGCCGCGGGGCTGAAACCGGGCCTGCTCGACATCGAGCTGACCGAAAGCTGCTTCATCGAGGACGAGGAGGCGGCCATCGGGCTGATGCGGCAGTTCCGCCAACTGGGCGCGGAGATCCATCTCGACGATTTCGGCACCGGCTATTCGTCGCTGTCGCAGTTGTCGCGCCTGCCGCTCGACGTGATCAAGCTCGACCGCACCTTCATCACGGCCATCGACCGCAATCCGCGCTCGCAGGCGCTGGTGCGCTCGGTCGTGTCGCTCGCGAAGGCGCTGAATTTCGCGGTGGTCGCCGAAGGCGTCGAAACGCATGCGGAAGCCGAATTCCTGAAGCAGCTCGACGTCGATCACGCGCAGGGCTACTACTACGCGCGGCCGATGCCGGCGCAGGCGTTCGAGGGGTGGCTCGCGGAGACGAGAAAGCTCAGGCTGATCGCCTGAGCGTCGTTCCGGAAACGGGCGCCGCCGGCCGTCGGCGGCGCCCGTCGCATTACACCGTGCGCAGTTTCGACACGCGCCGGTTCTGCAGCATCACCAGGCGTTCCATGTACGCGAGGTCCTTCGGCTCGATCGTGAACGCCGCATGCACCCACGCTTCCGTGATATCCATCAGCTCCGAGCGCGACAACTGGAACACGCGTTCGCGGGCGCGCAGCATCGCACGGATGCCGTTCAGCTTGGGCTTCGTCACGTCGATGAAGGTGCGCGTCGCGAGGTACGCGTCACCGGCGTCGAACGTCTCGTCGATCAGGCCGCGATCTTCGTACCACTCGGCCGCGTGCGCTTCGCCGGTCGCGATCAACGATTCCGCGAGACCGCGGTTCGCCTTGCGCGCGACCAGCGAATAGCCGCCCATGCCCGGGAACAGGTTGAACGCGATCTCCGGGAACCCGAGTTTCACGCCCTTCTGCGCGAGCACGTAGTGATGCGCGAGCGCGGCCTCGAAGCCGCCGCCGAGCGCGCTGCCCTCGACCATCGCGATCGAGATCGCGCCGGTGCCGAAGCCCGTGTAGATCTCGTACACGCCGTCGATGCACGAGCGCGCGTAGGCCATCAGCTGGTCGCGCCGGCCGCTGCGGATCGCGTCGACGAAGAAGCTCAGGTCGCCGCCGACGTTGAACAGCTCGGGGACGAGCGAGCCCGTCACCCAGAAGTCGAACTTGAGGCCCGAGTCGCGGGCGACGCGCGCGAGATGAATGATGTCGGTGACGAGTTGTTGGTTGAAGCACGGCCGCGGCTCCGATCGGAGCATCATCCACATGACGTTACGGCCTTCTTCGTAGAAGGCGGTCAGTTGCGAGAGTTCACCGGCTTCGTAAAACGGGCGGCATGCCGGATGGGATTGGAGTTGCATGGTATGTCCTCGTGAGATGTGGTTTTAAAGACCGCCGCGCCAGGCGCGAGGCATCGCCATTGTTGCGCGCGCACAAATGTCGAATTGCGGGGAAAAACGCACGACCGGGACGCCGATGCGAATCGCGTTCGGGCGGGGCGGGTGACGGACGGGGTGAGGTCGATCGGAAGGCGGCGGCCGGCGGGCCGGGCGGGGGCGAGGCGCTGCCGGCGTGGGCCGGCAGCCGGTCCGGCGCGCGGTTGCCGGCGCCGTTCGCTTGCATGTCGAAAGCGTCGCCCCGGCCGCCGGGGCTGCAGGCCGGACAGTTCGGCGGCCGGCTACCGGGTCGTATCCGGCCGTCCGGACGGCCGGAAAAGTTTTGCTAAGATGCGCGGCGCATTGCCGCAATCAATCGAACTAAAAATCTTTTCCGAGAGACTCCCATGACGAATGCAGTCACGCTGTTCACCCGGTTCACGCGAGCCGGCCGCTACGCATTGCCGGCCGCCGCGCTGCTGTCGCTTTCCACGCTCGCCGGCGCCGCCGGCGACGTGCCCGGCTCGAAGGACCATCCGCTGATTTCGCGCTTTGCCGGCGCGACGATCAACGCGTATTCGCAGACCGCGTTCGACGAGGCATTCCTGCCGAACCAGCCGATCGACGACGAGAGGACCGCGAAGGGGTTGAACCTGGAAGGCAAGGTCACGCGTATCAGCTATACGATCGGCGCGGACAAGTCGACGCTCGAAGTCGAGCGCAACTACCTCGATGCGCTGCAAAAGGGCGGCTTCCAGATCCTGTTCCGTTGCACGGCGGAGCAGTGCGGCAAGAGCGGCGGCGGCGAGTTCCAGAGCGTCGTGATCAATTCCGGGCGGATGCGCAAGGCGGGCGGCGGCGAAGCGAACTTCGGCGGCAAGCACCGGACGATCCTCGCGAAGCTGCCGCGCGCAGCCGGCGATGCATACGTGTTCGTGCACGTGATGGACGATTCGGCGTCGAACAAGCGCACGGTCGTCTACGAGGAAGTGGTCGAGGTGAAGCCGATGCAGACGGGGCAAGTGAAGGTGATCGATTCCGGCGCGCTGCAAAAGGGGCTGGCCGCGACCGGCAAGGTCGCGCTGTACGGCATCTACTTCGATACCGACAAGGCGCAGGTCAAGCCCGAGTCGAAGGCGCAGCTCGACGAGATGGCGAAGCTTTTGTCGGCGAATCCGGCGCTGAAGGTCTACATCGTCGGGCATACCGACAACCAGGGGCAGCTCGCGCACAACGTCGACTTGTCGCAGAAGCGCGCGGAGGCCGTTGCGCAGGCGCTCGCGACGACGTACCGGATCGCGCCGGCACGGCTGGCCGCGAAGGGTGTCGCATCGCTGTCGCCGGTTGCCTCCAACGCCGACGACGCGGGCCGCGCGCAGAACCGTCGCGTCGAACTCGTGCAGCAGTAATTCCCGACGCCCGCCGGATGCCCGTGCGGCCGCGCGGGCATCGCTCAATCGAACACAGACATCATGAAACTGCTGACTGCCGCCGTGCTCGCCGGCTTCGCCGTCTCTTCTTTCGCGCAGACCGTATCGCCCGGGCTCTGGCATGACGACACGGCCTACACGCTGAACGGCAAGCCGCTGCCGCAGGGCACGGATCCGATGCCGGACCAGTGCCTGACCGACGCGGATGCGAAGAACCTGCGCAAGACGATGACGGCGCGCCTGCAGCGCGACGACATCCGCTGCACGATCACGAACTGGGATTACGCGGGCACGACACTGAAGGTTGCGCTTTCCTGTGCGAACGAGCAGGGGCGTGGCAACGGCACCGTGACGGGGGTCGTCACGCCGACGAGCTACGACCTGAAGGGGCAATTGCGCGGGCAGCACGTGCAGGCCGGTGCGTACACGCTCGCGTGGACGTGGCGCGGCAAGCGCGTCGGCGACTGCAAGTAACGCGCCGCGCGCCGGCCTTGCGCGCCGCGGCTTGACGCTCGCCGGTACGTCACCCACACTGGGCCGCACGACGGCGCCGCGGCGGGTACGCGGGTGGCTTGTCATCCGCGCGCCATGCGGTACGACTTCCGCCCTCGCGCGCGACGCCGACGCCCGGCAACGAACGCGCGGAGAGCTTCGACGTGGTGCGTTTTCCTTCCCGATGGACCGGCTGCCTGTTCGCATGCGCGGTGGCGCTCGGCGCGGGTACGACCGCCGCCGAGACGCGCGGCACCGGCGATTCGCCCGATGCGGGCGATACGGCGCCCGTCACGCTCGTCAGCGACGTCCACGAATTCGTGATCCAGCACGACGGTTCGCTCGACGAGCACGACGATTCGACGCTGCGCGCGAACGACGCGAACGGCATCGACGCGGTCGCGCAGCGCTACGTCTGGTTCGACAAGAATCTCGAGAAGGTCGAGCTGCTCGCGGCCGAGACGATCGACCGCGACGGCGTCGCGCATCCGGTCGGCGCGGACGGCATCCGCGACGTGCAGGAGCCGCGCTCGGCCGGCGCGCCGACGTTTCAGGACGGGCTGCTGCGCACCGTCGTGTTCCCCGGCGTCGAAGCCGGGTCGAGCACGCGCGTCGCGTTCCGCAAGACCCGCACGAAGCCGGTCAATCGCGGCTACTTCGGCTACTACGTCGAGCCGTCGCGCGAGCCGGTCGACCGCCAGCGGCTGATCTTCGACGTGCCGGCCGACATGCCGCTCTATGCGGATGCGCGCGGCTACGTCGCGCTGCCGCCCGTCACGGCGAACGGCCGCACGCGTTACGAATTCGACTACCGGCACGGCACGTACGATCGCATCGAGCGCGGCGCGGTCGGGTACCCGACCTACGGCGACCGGCTCGTCGTGTCGACGCTGCCCGACTACGCGGCGTTCGCCGCGCGATACCGCGACGCAGCCGTCGACCCGAGCGCGAACGATCCGGCCGTCGTGCAACTGGCGCGAGCGCTCACGGCGGATGCCGCCGATCCGCGCGACAAGGCGCGCCTGCTGTACGACTGGGTGCAGGCGAACGTGCGCTACGTCGGGTTGTTTCTCGGCGAAACGGCCGCCGCGCCGCATCGCGTGACCGACATCCTGCGCAACCGCTACGGCGATTGCAAGGATCATGTCGCGCTGTTCGGCGCGTTGCTGGCGGCGGTCGGCATTCGCAGCGAACCGGTGTTGATCAATCTCGGCGCCGTGTACACGCTGCCGTCGGTGCCCGGCTACGGCGGCGGCGCGATCAATCATGCGATCACGTGGCTGCCCGATCTCGGGCGCTACGCGGATACGACGACGGCCGGCATCGCGTTCGGCTACCTGCCGCCGATCGTGATGGATCGCCCCGCGCTGCTGGTCGATACGGGCGTGCTGTCGCGCACGCCGGCCACGCAGCCGCGCGCCCGCACCGCGCGCATCGCGATCGATGCCGCGCGGCCCGGCGCCGCGCGTTTTCAGGCGTATGTCGAGGACGACGGCTGGACGGCCGAACTCGAACGCAACCTGTTTCGCCGCGCGTCGCGCGACCGCATCGCGCAACTCGCGAACGAGCGCCTGCGGCAAAGCGGCCTGCGCGGCCGCGTGCAACTGTCGACCGGCGACCGGCGCGCGACCGACGGGCCGTTCGACGTGACCGTTACCGGCACGCTCGATCATTTCGTATGGCCGGACGGCACGACCGCGTTGCCCGCGCTGTCGAGTCTGACGGGCGGCATCGCGACGCAGGTCGAGACCTGGCTGGCCGAGCCCGTGCGCACGCAGCCGTGGGGCTGCCTCGGCGGCACGTTCGACGAGACGGGCCAGATCGCGTTGCCGGCGGGCGTCGCCGTGACCGACCTGCCGGCCGATGCGGCCGTGCACGACCGTTTCGTCGACTTCACGTCGCATTACGTGTTCGATGCGGTCGCGCGGGTCGTGCAGGTCACGCGGCGGATGAAGGCGGATTTCGGCCGGCAGGTGTGCTCGCCGGACGAGTTTGCCGCGCTGCGCGCGTCGCTCGAGCGCATCGAGCGCGACACGCAGGCGCAGATCGTCGTGCGGGCGCAGCAGCGTTGAGCGGCGCGGGCACGGCGTTCGCTCCGGACGGGCGAATGACGCAATCGCCGACGCGCAGGAGGGACATCATGACGGAGCGGGACCGCGAGATCGCCGAACTCGCGAAGGAATTACTGGGGCGGATCGTGCAGGGTACGGTCGCGACCGGTGCGGCAGTCGATGCGCAGCAGTGCGCGGCGCTCGCCGTGCAATGCGCGACGGCACTGATCGACCGGCTCGACGCGCTGAAGTGACGCCCGGCGGGCCGCCGCCCGCGCCGGCGCCGCGCGGCGGGCGTTACGCTTCGGCGTGCACGTCGCTGTCCGCGCGCACGGCGCCCGGCGGCTTGCCGACCACGCGTTTGAACGCACGGCTGAACGCGGCGAGCGAACCGTAGCCGAGCCGGTACGCGACGGCTTCGATCGTCTCGCGGTCGCGCGCGATCCACTGCGCGGCGAGCCGCATCCGCAGCTCGGTCAGGTAACGCACGGGCGTCATCCCGGTGGCCGCGAGGAAGCGCTCGGCGAACACCGAGCGCGACACGCCCGCTTCGGTCGCGAGTTCCGCGACGCTCCAGTTGCGGCCCGGGTCGCGATGCAGCGCGACGATCGCGCGGCCGAGCTTCGGCTCGCGCAGCGCCTGCACCCAGCCCGTCGCGTCGCCGCATCCGCACTCGACCCAGCCGCGCACGATGAACGCCGCGACCACGTCCGCGAGCCGCGCGAGGATGCCCGCGAAGCCCGCGCGCGCGGTGCACGCTTCGCGCTCCATCGCATCGAGCATCGGGCGGATCTCCGGGTAGCGCGCGAGCAGCGTGCCCACGTGCATGAACTTCGGCATCGTGCCGACGAGCGGCTGCATGCCGCCGAGGTCGAGCTCCATGCACGCGCTGAAGATCAGCGCGTCGCCGGCGCCGGGTTCCGTCGTCGCGCAGGTCGCCGGCGAGACGCCGGCCGACGCCACCGACGCGACCGTATCGCAGATCTTCGCGATCTCGAAGCCGTTGATCTCGCGGCACGGCACATCCGGATCGGACACCAGCGCGTGCATGCCGCCGTGCGGCAACAGGATCGCGTCGCCGGCCTCGAGCCGCATCGTGTCGCCCGACGCGTCGCGCAGCAGCACGGGCCCGCGCACGACGAAATGGAACTGCGCGCGGCCCGGCGCATGGCCGAAGTTCAGCCCGAACGGTCGCGCGACCTGGATGCGGCGGTACTGGACGCCGCTCAGGCGCATCCCCAGCAGCAGCTCGCTGACGAGGTCGTGCACATCGGGAATCGGGGGCAGAAGGGGTTCGGGCATATCGAGATACGGACGTTCGATCAACAAGAACGGATTGTATGTCATAGACCGTCCTGCCGCTGTTCCTTACGATACGCCCTCATCAGTACTTTCCCTAACCGACACGGAACCACGCATGAATCCCGGAATCTCCTCGGCCGCCTCGACGGCGGCTCCCCGCGAACCGGCCTGGGGCGCGGTATTCGCGATGGCGCTCGGCGTGTTCGGGCTCGTCACGGCCGAATTCCTGCCGGCGAGCCTGCTCACGCCGATGGCCGAGAGCCTCGGTGTGACCGAAGGCGTGGCCGGGCAGGCCGTCACGGCCACTGCCACGGTCGCGCTCGTCACGAGCCTGCTGATCTCGGCGCTCACGCGCACGATCGACCGGCGCCGCGTGCTGCTCGTGTTCTCGGTGCTGCTCGTCGCATCGAACCTCGCCGTGGCGTTCGCGCCGAACCTTGCGATGCTGCTGTTCGGCCGCGTCGTGCTCGGCGTCGCGCTCGGCGGTTTCTGGACGATGGCGACGGCCACCGCGATGCGGCTCGTCCCGACGGCGATGGTGCCGCGCGCGCTGTCGATCATCTTCAGCGGCGTGGCGGTCGCGACCATCGCGTCCGCACCGATGGGCAGCTATTTCGGTCACCTGATCGGCTGGCGCAACGTGTTCCTGATCGCGGCCGTGCTGGGCGGCATCGCGTTCGTGTCGCAGATGGTCACGCTGCCATCGATGCCGCCGAGCGGCACCACGCGGCTGCGCACGCTGATCGACGTGCTGCGCCGGCCGACCGTCGGCCTCGGGATGTTCGCGACGATCCTCGTGTTCACCGGGCATTTCGCGTTCTTCACGTATCTGCGGCCGTTCCTCGAACAGGTGGCGGGCGTCGGCGTGAACGGGCTGTCGGCGATCCTGCTCGGCTACGGCATCGCGAACTTCGTCGGCACGTCGCTCGCGGGCCGCGTGCTCGAACACCGGCTGCGGCCGATGCTGATCGGCATGCCCGCGCTGATGGTCGTGCTCGGCATCGCGCTCGTCGTGCTCGGCCGCGCGCCGATGATCGACGCGGTGCTCGTCGCGTTGTGGGGGATGGCATTCGGCGGCGTGCCGGTCGCGTGGTCGACGTGGGTCACCCGCACCGTGCCCGACGAGGCCGAGAGCGCGGGCGGGCTGATCGTCGCGGCGATCCAGCTCGCGATCGCGACGGGTGCAGCCGCCGGCGGCGTCGTATTCGACGCGAACGGCGCGGCGGGCGTGTTCGTCGGCGCGGCCATCGTGCTGGCGGTGGCGGTCGCGACGATCGTGACCGGCGTGCCGAAGCGGGTTGGCGTGGCCGCGTCCTGACCGGCCGGCGATCCGGCGGCCGGCGGCCCGGTGGCCCGGTGGCCCGGCGGCCCGCGTTGCACGGGCTGCCGGGCGATCGTCCGCGCGTCAGGCGGCGTCGGCGCCCGCGATGCGATCGAGTTCCGCGAGCGCGTCTGCCGGCAGATCGACGTCGGCTGACGCGAGATTCTCGTGCAGATGCGCGACCGACGACGTGCCGGGAATCAGCAGGACATTCGGCGCGCGGTGCAGCAGCCACGCAAGGGCGACCTGCATCGGCGTCGCGCCGGTACGGGCGGCGACGCCGGACAGCGTCGACGACTGCAGCGGCGAGAAGCCGCCGAGCGGAAAGTACGGCACGTATGCGATGCCGTCGCGAGCAAGCGCGTCGATCAGCGCATCGTCGCCGCGATGCGCGATGTTGTAGTGGTTCTGCACGCAGACGATGTCGCAGATCCGCCGGCCTTCCGCGACCTGCGCGGGCGTGACGTTGCTCAGGCCGATATGCCGGACGAGCCCGCGCCGCTGCAGTTCGGCGAGCGTGGCCAGCGGCGCTTCGATCGATCCTTCTGCCGGCCCGTGCGTGTCGAACATGATGCGCAGGTTGACGATCTCGAGCACGTCGAGCCGCAGGTTGCGCAGGTTGTCGTGCACGGCCCGTTCGAGTTCGTCGGGCGCGAACGCGGGCAGCCACGACGCATCGTCGCCGCGTCGCGCGCCGATCTTGGTGACGATCACGAGATCGTCGCGATACGGATGCAACGCGTCGCGAATCAGTTGGTTCGTGACGTGCGGGCCGTAGAAGTCGCTGGTGTCGAGATGGTCGACGCCGGACTCGACGGCTTCGCGCAAGACGCGCAATGCAGCATCGCGATCTTTCGGCGGGCCGAATACGCCGGGGCCTGCAAGCTGCATCGCGCCGTAGCCGATTCGTTTGACGTGGCGATCGCCGAGCTTGAAGGTGGCGGTGGGACGAATGTCGGGCATGACCGTGCTCCTGTCGATGGGATGAATGCGTTCAGCATAGGGACGAGTCGTCTGCGCGATAAGACGTCATAATTCGCACGGGTTGTACGAAAAGGCGAACAATGCAAACCGATCTGGGCGATCTGAACGCGTTCATGGCCGTGGCACGCGCCAGCGGATTCCGCGACGCCGCACGCATGACGGGCCTCAGCGCGTCGGGGCTGAGCGAAGCCGTGCGCCGGCTGGAAGCGCAGCTCGGCGTGCGGCTGCTGCACCGCACGACGCGCAGCGTCGTGCCTACCGAAGCCGGCGAGCGCCTGCTTGCGCGCCTCGGGCCCGCACTGACCGAAGTGGCGGCGGCGCTCGACGATATCGACGAATTCCGGAACCGGCCGGCCGGCACGCTGAAGCTCAACGTGCCGGTCAGCGCATCGCGGCTCGTGCTGCCTGCGATCGTGCCGCGCTTTCTCGATGCGTATCCGGATATCCGGCTGGAAGTGATCGCCGAAGAAAATTTCGTCGACGTGCTGGCGGCCGGATGCGACGCGGGTATCCGCTACGACGAACGGCTCGAACAGGACATGATCGCGGTGCCGATCGGCCCGCGCATCCAGCGCTTCGCGACCGCGGCGGCGCCCGGCTATCTCGCCCGGCACGGCCGGCCGCGGCATCCGCGCGATCTGCTCGACCATCGGTGCCTGCGCGGGCGCTTCGCCAGCGGCGCGATGCCGCCGTGGGAGTACGAGCGCGACGGCGAGGTCGTGCGGGTCGAGCCGGCCGTCGGCCCGCTGCTGGTGCAGATCGGCGGCGCGACGGACCTGCTGGTCGATGCGGCGATCGCCGGTACCGGCATCCTGTATCTGTTCGAAGACTGGGTGCGCCCGCATTTCGACAGCGGCGCGCTCGAACCCGTGCTCGAACCGTGGTGGCGGCCGTTCTCCGGCCCCTTCTTGTATTATCCCGGGCGGCGTCTCGTGCCGCCGGCGCTACGTGCGTTCATCGATTTCATCAAGGCCTCCTGAGCGTCGTCAGCGCGCCGGCGCGTGCGCGTCGAGCAACTGCCGGTGCCGCGCGTGTCGGTCGCATCGTCGGCGGGAAACATGCATTCCATGCGTAATTCCTGCGCGGCCGCGCTTTGCGGCGTGCCGACCGTCGTGATCGGCGAGAAGTAACGCAGCACGACGCCTTCGTGGATGAAGCCGATCGGGATGACCGGCAGCGGCGGCGCAGCGGCCGGCGCCGGCGGCGTGTTCCAGTCGCGCGGAAGCGGATGGGCGCACATGATGTCTGCGGGCGACGGGCGCCGCCGGAATGGCGGCGCGCTCCCCGAAGCGTAGAAGCGGGCGTGTCGTGCGCCAATGACATGCGATGTCATCGTTCGACGCGCGGTGGCGCCCGCCGTTTCGCGAATCCGTCAGCCGCCCTGCCTGACCAGCGCCGCCAGCGCCTTCATCGCCTGCAGATACGGATACGGCCCGTGGCTGATGCGCGCCACGCCGTACTCGGCGAGTTCGGCGAGCGTCGGCGTTTCCGCGACGCGCATCACGTTCACCGGCAGCGGCGACGCGGCCGTCAGCGCACGAATGAGCGCCGGCGCGCGCAGGCCCGGCACGAACAGGCCGTCGGCGCCGGCCGCCGCATAAGCGCGGGCGCGCGCCAGCGTCGCCTCGAGCAACCGTTCGTCGTGCGTATCGGCCGCCGCCAGGAAGAACACGTCGGTGCGCGCGTTGATGAAGTAGTCGGCGCCCGCGCGATCGGCCGCCTGCCGCGCTGCCGCGAGACGGGCCGCCGCGGCGTCGACGTCGCGCAGTTCGCCCGTCGACGGCACGCTGTCTTCGAGATTGCAGCCGATTGCGCCGGCCCGGATGCTCAGCGCGATCGTCTCGCCGACTTCCTCCGGCCGCTCGCCGTAGCCGCTTTCGAGATCGACGGTGACGGGCAGGTCCGTCGCGCGCACGATCCGCTCCAGCACCTCCATCATCAGTGCGCGCGGCATCTGTTCGCCGTCGCCGAAACCGTTGGCGGCTGCGACGGACCAGCTACCGGTGGCCAGCGCGGCGGCGCCGGCGTCGGCCACCGCGCGCGCACTGCCGGCGTCCCATACGTTGAACAGCGCCAGCGGTTGGCCCGCACGGTGAAGCGACCGGAAAGTCGCGCCTTTCTCGTTGTTGCTCATGCTCGTCTCCTTGGATAACGGATCGGTTGTCGTGCCGAGCGATATTGCCACCGAATCGGGCGGTGCGACGGGGGCCGGCAATGTCTGCTGACAGCGCGTGGCAGGAAGTGCGCGCGACCGCCGCGGCCCGCTCCGTGTGCCGGCTCAGTCGCGCGAACCCGGATCGATCGACAGCGTGCGCAACTGGCCGCGCAACTGGTCGACTTCGCCCGGCGCGAACGCCCGCTCGATCTCGGCATGCGTGCGCTGCCACAGCGGAAACGCTTCGGCCAGCAGGCCGTGCCCGGCCGGCGTCAGTTCGAGCAGGCGGCTGCGCCGGTCGTCCGGATCCTGCGCGATCGCGACGAGGCCGCGCCGCTCGAGCGGCTTGAGCGCCGCGGTGAGCGTGGTGCGATCCATCGCGAGCAGCGACGCGACCGATTTCATCGGGGCCGGTTGCGGCCGATTCAACGACATCAGCAGCGAAAACTGGCCGTTGGTGAGATCCAGCGGGCGCAGCACATCGTCGAAGATGCGCGCCAGATTGCGCGCCGCGCGCTGCATGTGCAGGCACAGGCAGCAATCGCGCACCATCAGCGTCGTTTCGAAGGGAAGCTTTTCTTTTCGTGCCATGTTGCAATTGTGTTGATATCAACCTATCTTGTCAAGGTCGAGGCGCGGCAACCCGCTGCGTCCGTCATCGGAGGAGAAGGCATGAGTGCGCAACAACAGGTGTATCTCGCCGTATTTCTCGGGAGCCAGGACAGCCCGGCGATGAAGGCATGGCTCGCGCTGCCCGAGGAAGAGCGGCGCACGCGCGAGCGCGACGGCATCGCCGCATGGCATGCGTGGGTCGAGCGCCATCGCGACGCGATCGTCGAGCTGGGCGGGCCGCTCGGCAAGACCAAGACCATCGACGCAGGCGGCATCCGCGACACGGTCAATGCGCTGACCGGCTTTACCGTCGTGCGGGCCGCGTCGCACGGCGCGGCCGCCGCGCTGTTCGAAGGTCATCCGCATTTCACGCTGTTCCCGGGCGTGTCGGTCGACGTGATGCCGGTGCTGGCGATTCCCGGCGCGTGAGCGACGCGTGATGCCGGGCGCTGCGTGTCGCCCGGTTCGATGCGCGTGGCCCGGATACGGGCTTTTTTCCGACGTTCTGGATGGAGATTGGCGATGAAGCTTTACGGATTTGCCGGCACCCGCTCGCAACGGGCGCTGTGGGGGCTGAAGGAACTGGATGCGGATTTCGAATTCGTGTCGGTCAACCTGCTCGAGGGCGAGCACAAGCGGCCCGAATTCCTGCGCCTCAATCCGGCCGGCAAGGTGCCCGTGCTGGTGGACGGCGACCTCGTGATTCCCGAATCGGCCGCGATCGTGCTGTATCTCGCGGACAAATACCCGGAGAAGGCGCTGCTGCCCGTCGATCCGGTGCTGCGGGCGCAGGCCTATCGGTGGATCATGTTCGCGGTGACGGAGCTCGAGCAGCCGCTGTGGCGGATCACGCGGCATACGTTCCTCTATCCGCCGGAGAAGCGCTCGCCGGCCGATATCGAACTGGCGCGCGAGGATTTCGCCACGATGGCCGTCATTCTCGACAAGCATCTCGAAGGGCGCGAGTTCATCGTCGGCGATACGCTGACGGTGGCCGATTGCGTGACGGCCTACCTGATCGACTGGGCGAACGAATGCCACCTGATCGAACCGTTCCCGCAATTGCGCGCGTATCTCGAACGGCTGTATGCGCGGCCGAAGGCGCCGCAGCGGATCGCGGAGGCGAGGAAGGCGGCGTGAAACGGGTGGCGGGTCATGCGCCGTATCGGCATGACCTGCCGCATTCGCCTACGATCGCGACACCGTATCGGGCCCGCCAAGCGCACGGCACAGCATCGCCAGGTCGCGCAGCGTGAGATGCGGCGTCGCCGGATGCCGAGGCGCCCGTTCTCCTTCGGCCCGAGGCTCGCGCACGACCCATGCGGCTTGAAGCCCCGCATTCAACGCGCCGACGATATCGAGGTGGAAGTCGTCGCCGACATGCAGCAATTCGGCCGGACGTACGTCGAGTGCGTCCGCCGCCGCATGGAAGATCTCGGGTGCCGGCTTGGCGAAGCCGAAGGCACGCGCGCTGAGCGTCGTGCGGAAGAACTCGCCGCCGCCGGTCAGCCGGAGATCCGCGTTGCCGTTGGTGACCGCGATCAACGGAAAGCGGGCACTCAACCATGCCAACGCCGGCAGCGCGTCTTCGTAGAATTCGACGCGGTTGCGCGCTGCGTAGAAGACGTCGTAAGCACGGTCGGTCAGCGAGACGTCTTCGTTCGCGCGTTCCAGCGCGAGCCGGATCGACCCGATTCTCATCGCACGATAGTCGCTGGCGAGCTCCGGACATGAACGTTCGTATTCCTCACGTAGCGCACTGAGTGCCTGTTGCGTCGGCAGCACGCTCGCGGTATTGGGCGCGTGCTCGATCAGCCATGCGCGAAGCGTCGCCTCGGCCCGGACGACGGACGGCCCGAACGGCCACAGGGTGTCGTCGAGGTCGAACGAGAGGGCGGAAACTTTGGCGAGACGCATGGCGGCGGAAAGCGGGAAGTCGTTTTACCAGGGCCACGGAACGGAGGTTCCGGTGCCGTTGTCGAGGGCGTGCCGGTACAGGAGGCGCGCGACGGTCAGGTCCTGAAGCGCGAGCCCGGTCATGTCGAAGACGGTGATCTCGTGCGCGGCACGGTCGACCGATGTCGCACCCGCGAGGATGTCACCGATCTCCATACGCGGCAAATCGGGCGCCCACTGGCACTCGCCGATGCTGCGCGCCTGGTCGTGATCGTCCACGACAATGCGCGCGCGTTCCAGCACGCCTGCCGGAAGTTCGCGCTTGCCCGCGGTATCGGCGCCCACGCAGGTCAGGTGGGTGCCCGGCTGAAGCGCATCCGCGTCGAACAACGCGCCGCCGCCGGGCGTGGCCGTGATTACCACGTCGCTATTGGCGACCGCCTCGTTCCGGTCGCCAGCGACGCCGATCTCGCACCGTTCGACGAAGTGCGATTCGAACGCCGGATCCGGCTCGCCACTGACGTTCACGTACTGCACCGTGCACCGCTGCGGCAGCAGCCTGAGCGCGTAGTCGAGCTGCACGCGCGCCTGCACGCCGGTGCCGAACACGCAGATCCGCGTGCTGTCGCGGCGCGCGAGCAATTGCAGCCCGAGGCCGCCCGCGGCGCCGGTCCGCGCGGTGGTGATCGCGTTGCCGTCCATGATGCACAGCGGCCTGCCCGTCGCGGGATCGAACAGCGCGACGGTGGCCTGATGCGGCTCGCCGCCGCGTGCCCGGTTGTCCGGCCAGAACCCGGCGGCCTTGAAGCCGAGCAGATCCTGACCGGCGACGTCGCCCGACTTGATGCCGAACACACCGCCGGTATGCAGCTTCTCGCGCACCACCGGGAATACGCGTCCGGCCCTTTGACTGTGCAGCACGAAGGCTTCGCGGACGGCCGCCAGCACTTGCCCGGCCTGCAGGGCGGGCTCGACGGCGTCGCGGTCGAGGAGAAGGAGGCGGGCGTCGGTCGGCATGGTCGCGGAGTTGTTCGGCACGAGACGTATCGAGAATGTTTAAATTCTGTCCAGAGTTGGACGAATAGTCAATGCGCGGATGACGCGGCATGGACGCCGGACTTCGCTCACCAGCCGTAGAAGCGCGGCCACGTCTGCGCGTCGCCGTCGTCGCCGATGGCCTGGTATTCGGGATGTTGCGCGCCGGTGGCGCACGCGTGATTCGGCAGGATGCGCAGGCGCGTGCCGATCGGAAACCGCTGCGCGATACCGGTATCCGGCGCGCCCGCGCGCGACACGATCCCGTGTTCCTGGTTGGCGGCGCTCATCAGGTAGTCGCCGAGCACTTCGCCGGCTTCGGTGCAGATCTGCCCGTAGCCGAAATCGCGCGCCTGGCGTTGCGTGCCTCGGTCGCGGCTCATCGCCATCCAGCCCGCGTCGACGATCGCCCAGCCTTTCTCTTCCTGGTGGCCGATGACGGTGGTCAGCACCGACAGCGCGATGTCCGACAGTTCGCACACGCCGATGTTGTGCATCACGAGGTCGAACATCACGTACACGCCGGCGCGCACTTCGGTCACGCCGTCGAGCCGTTGCGCCGCCAGCGCGGTGGGCGTCGATCCGATACTCACGACCGGGCACGGCAAGCCGGCCGCCCTCAGGCGCTCCGCGGCCCGCACGGTGCGGCTGCGCTCCTGCTCGGCGATCGCGACCAGCGCCTCGTGCGTGTCGTATTCGTAGCTGGAGCCCGCGTGCGCGAGCACGCCGCCGAGCAGCATGCCGCCGTCGGTCAGCGCGCGGCCGACGTCGATCAGCAGGTCGGCTTCGGGCGGGATGCCCGAGCGGTGGCCGTCGACGTCGACCTCGATCCACACGTCGAAACGTTCGCCGTGCTCGCGCCCGAAGGCGGCGATTGCGTGCGCGGCCGGCAGGCTGTCGGCGACGATCTTCAGGTCGCAGCCCTGCCGGCGCAGGGCAAGCGCCTGGCCGAGCCTGGCGGGCACCATGCCGACCGCATAGACGATGTCGCGGATGCCGTCGGCGAAGAACTGCTCGGCTTCCTTGAGCGTCGACACCGTGATGCCTTGCGCGCCCGCCGCGAGCTGCGCGTCGACGACGTGCCGGCATTTGGTGGTCTTGACGTGCGGTCGGAACCGGACGCCGAGTGCGTCCAGATGCACCTGCATGCGCGCGATGTTGCGACGCATGCGGCCGACATCGATCAATGCGGCCGGGGTATTGAGCGTGTGAAGGTCCACGGTGGGTCCGATTGCGAGGTTGCCGAAGCGGACACTGTAGGGCAGTTGGCTCGCATCGTGCTTAATGCAGGACTAATCCGTCATTAAGCCGGATTTAATGGATCGAATCTCGCGGATCGCGCCCCCGGCTCACGCCTTGCCGCGCCACGGCGGCGGATCGAGAAACCGCCGCGCGGCGTCGAGAAACACGCGCTGCCGCGCGGAGCGGCCGGTGCGCGACGGCAACAGCGCCGTCACCGGCGCGGGCGGCAAGCGCCAGCCGGGCAGCAACCGGACGAGCTTGCCGTTCGCGAGCAGCGGGGCGACGTCCCACTCGGAGCGTTCGACGATGCCGAGCCCGGCGAGCGCCCATTCGGTGATGACGGTGCCGTCGTTGGACGACAGCGCGCCGGTGACGCGGATGACGGCGGAGCGTCGCGATTCGCCCTTGACGCTGCTGCCGGGCGAGAAGCGCCAGCGCGGGATGTCTTCGTCGTTCTCGCGCAGGCACAGGCAGTCGTATCGTGCCAGGTCGGACGGATGGTTCAGATCCTCGATGCGGCGCGCGTACGCGGGGCTCGCACACAGAAAGCGCTCGTTGGGCGCGAGCGGATAGCCGATCCACGACGACGACTTGAGGCTGCCGACATGGACGACCACGTCGGCCCCCGCCGCGCTGGTCAATGGGCTTTCCGACAGGTGGAGCGAGATGTCGAGTTTCGGATGCGCACGGTGCAGGTCGCGCACGATCCGGGCGACGTACTTGCGGCCGAAGCCGAGCGGGGCGACGACGCGCAGCGTGCCCTGCACGTCGCCGTGGTCGCCCGCGATGCCGACCGGCAGCGCCTCCACGCGCTCGAGAATGCCGACGGCTTCCTGGTACAGCCGCTGCCCTTCGTCGGTCAGTGCGATGCCTTTCGGCTGCCGCACGGCGAGCCTGGCGGACAGGCGTGCCTCCATCCGCTGCAGGCGAATCGTGACCGCGGGCGGCGTGAGATCGAGCAACCGGGCGGCGGCGGCGAGGGAGCGCGACATGCCGATCGCGCGGACGAGTCGAAGGTCGTCGAGGTCGAGCATTTCATGGCTCTTGATGCGGATGATGGCGAGCATTAAACCGCACATCGCGAGGCGAAGCCATCGACGTGGCGCCGGGCGGCGCCGACGAGGATGGCGGGAACGCGTCGCTGCCAGCCTGTGGTGGCTCAACGGACACGAAACGCGTCTGATCTCGCTGGAGGAGTGCAGTGTGGAGCGGACGCGCAGCCGGCGGTGGACGCCGCGCCGCGCGCGTCGTGACGCCTGCTGCCCCCGCCTATGCGTCCAGCCCGAAAATCAGCGACCGGTGTACGCCCACGCCGGCCGCCACGCCGGATGCCGATGCGAAGGTCGCATTGGTCATCAGGCTCGACGCGTCGCCGGCCGCATACACGCCGGCGACGCTCGTCTGCTTCCACGTATCGACGCGGATCGCGGGGCCGAGCGGCCCTTCGTCGAACGCGCAGCCGAGCTGCTGTGCGAGGTCGCTCGCCATGGTTGTGCGCGCGCCGATGAACAGCGCGTCGATCGGCACGACCTGCCCGTCGGCGAGCCGCAGCGCGTCGATACGCGGCGCATCGCCGAGGATCTCGACGACCGGCGAGCGCTCGATGCGCACGCCGCGCGCGGCGAGCAACGCGGCTTCTGCTTCATTCGCTTCGACCACGCCCTGCGTGAACCATGTCGTCGGGCCCCAGTCCGGAATCAGGATCGCCTGATGGACCGACAGCGGATGCGAGGCGAGCACGCCGAGCCGCTGGCCGCCGACCTCGTACCCGTGGCAGTACGGACAGTGCAGCACGCTGATGCCCCAGCGTTCGGCGAGCCCGGGCAGCGCCGGCAGTTCGTCGCGGATGCCGGTCGCGAGAATCAGCCGGTCGGCGCTCGCGTGGCGGCCGTCGGCCAGCGTCACGTCGAAGCGCCCGTCCGTGTTGCGTTCGGCGGTGCGGACCTCGCCGTCGATACGCTGCACGGTTGGATACGCGGCGAGTTGCGCGCTCGCTTCGGCGACGATCTGCGCGGGCGGCTTGCCGTCCTGCCCGAAGAAGCCATGCGCGTGTTCGGCAAAGCGGTTGCGCGGCCGGCCGGCGTCGATCACGAGCACGCGGCGGCGTGCCCGCGCCAGTTGCATCGCGGCCGACAACCCGGCAAAGCTGCCGCCGATCACGATCACTTCATGATGGGAATGCATGCATCGACTCCTTTCTGAACCTGCGTGAATGACCACGTGCTCCGCTGGCGGACAACTCATGAAACACGAGAAGTTGCATGATAGGGCGATGGTATCATTCATGCAACTTCAGAAGTTTCGAGAAAAGGGAGTCCCGCCCGTGAGAACCGACAGCCGTTTGTCGCGCATGCTGCATGCGCTGATCCACATGGACCAGGCCGACGGCCCGCTGACGTCGGAGACGATCGCGACGATGCTGTGCACGAACCCGGTCGTCGTGCGGCGGCTGCTCGGCGGGCTGCGCGATTGCGGGTACGTGCAGTCGGAGAAGGGGCACGGCGGCGGCTGGGCGCTGAGCGTCGCGCTCGACGACATCACGCTGCTCGACGTCTATCGCGCGGTGGGCGAACCGCCGCTGTTTTCCGACCTGGTGTCCGAGGATGCGCCCGAGTGCCTGGTCGAGCAGGCCGTCAACGCGCATCTGTCGGCGACGCTGAAGGAGGCCGAAGCCTCGCTGCTCGCGCGCTTCGGCGAAGTCACGCTCGGCATGCTGTCGCGCGATTTCGAAGCGAAGGCGGCCCGGCGGCGCAAGCCGCGCTGACGCGTCGCAGCATCGCGCTCGGGCGCACCCGACCGGCGATCCGGCGCGACCGAAACCGCCGCGCCGCGGTGTTCTGTCCCCCGACTTCTGCCCGGTTCGCCCGCCACAGGGCAAAATACGGGTTTTCCGCACCCGCGAGGGCGCGTTCGAATCACGCGCCGGGCGGCGGCAGTGCGCATTCCGCACGCTGCGGCCGGGCGCCCAGGCAAGATCGCTCGCCGTGCTGCGAGCCCACAGGAGTCCAGACCCCATGCCCGAATCCAACCTGTCCTTCTTCGGCCGGCTGTCGCTGGCCGTCGGCACGTTCTTCTCCGTGCTCGGCAACCGCGAGTTCGCGGCCGAAGTGCTGCGCGTGCGCGACGGCGTTCCGGCGGCGGCGCCGGTTGCCCCGGCCCCGGCAGCACCAGCACCCGCTGCTGCGCCGGCACCGGCCGCGGCGCCCGTGAAGGCGCCGGCCCCCGAGCTGCGCGAAGCGAGCCCGCAGGCTGCCCTGCAACTGCTCGGCCTGCTGCAACGCGATGCACGCTTCATCGATTTCGTCGAGGAAGACATCGCCGGCTACGCGGACGCCGACATCGGCGCCGCCGCGCGCCTCGTGCACGACGGCTGCCGCGCCGCGCTGCGCGAACACTTCACGATCGTGCCGGTGCGCGACGAAGCCGAAGGCAGCCGTGTGACGCTGCCGGCCGGCTTCGACGCGACGGCCGTACGCGTGACCGGCAACGTGGTCGGCTCCGCGCCGTTCACCGGCACCGTCAGCCATCGCGGCTGGCGCGTGTCCGACGTGCGCCTGCCGAAGCTGACGGGCAGCCACGACGCATCGGTGATCGCACCGGCGGAGGTGGAACTGTGAGCGATCCGCGCTATTCGATCGGTATCGACCTCGGGACG
The DNA here is from genome assembly GCF_001524725.1 of Burkholderia sp. MSMB1072. Taxonomy (NCBI): domain Bacteria; kingdom Pseudomonadati; phylum Pseudomonadota; class Betaproteobacteria; order Burkholderiales; family Burkholderiaceae; genus Burkholderia; species Burkholderia sp. MSMB1072. Next base: position 56,975 of record NZ_LOYC01000057.1, on the reverse strand, counting down.
ACCCATTGCGCGCTGTCGTACGTCGACAGCAGCACGAGCGACGGCGAAAAGATCGTGCAGCAGGTGCTGCCGATCGCGCAGCTCACCGCGCCCGGCGCGCTGGAATCGCGCGACCTGCTGCCGTCGTTCCTCTACCTGCCGCATGAAAGCGAACTGACGCAGGGCGACCTGACGCTGCCGTGGACGGCCTCGCGCGGCTTCGCGGTCGGCGAAATGGCGCGCACGCGCGGCGCCGGCACGCCGATCCGCCTCGTGTCGAGCGCGAAGAGCTGGCTGTGCCACCCGGGCGTCGACCGTCGCGCGGCGATCCTGCCGAGCGATGCGCCGCCGGAAGTCGCGCGCGTATCGCCGCTGGAAAGCTCGATCCGCTACCTGACGCACCTGCGCGAGGCGTGGGACCACGCACACCCCGACGCGCCGTTCGCCGACCAGGACGTGACGGTCACGATCCCCGCATCGTTCGATCCGGCCGCGCGCGAACTGACGGCGGAAGCCGCGCGGGCCGCCGGCTATTCGCGGATGACGCTGCTGGAAGAGCCGCAAGCGGCGCTCTACAGCTGGATCCAGAAGAGCGAGGGCGGCTGGCGCAAGCAGGTGCAGGTCGGCGACCTGATCCTGTGCGTCGACGTCGGCGGCGGCACGACCGACCTGTCGCTGATCGCGGTAGTCGAGCGCGACGGCAACCTCGAACTGCATCGCGTGGCCGTCGGCGAGCACATCCTGCTCGGCGGCGACAACATGGACCTCGCGCTCGCGCACGTGGTCGCGCGCAAGCTCGCGCAGCAGGGCACGCAGGCCGATCCGTGGCAACTGCGCGCGCTGACCTACGCGTGCCGCTCGGCCAAGGAAACGCTGCTGTCCGACCCGACCACCGATGCGGTGCCGCTCGTCGTGCCGAGCCGCGGCTCGAAGCTGATCGGCGGCTCGATCCGCACCGAGCTGACGCGCGCGGAACTCACGCAGACGATCCTCGAAGGCTTCTTCCCGCAAGTCGATGCCGCCGCGCGCCCGGTGAGCCGCGCGCGCGTCGGCCTGACGCAGCTCGGCCTGCCGTATGCGCAGGACGCCGGCATCACGCGCCATCTCGCGGCGTTCCTCGGCCGCCAGGTCGCGGCGCTCGACACGCTCGAAGGCGTGCAGCGCACGCTGCCGCCCGGCGCGACGTTCCTGCATCCGACCGCCGTGCTGTTCAACGGCGGCGTGTTCAAGTCGACGCTGCTCACGCAGCGCGTGCTCGACACGCTCAACGGCTGGCTCGCCGCCGAAGGCGCGCCGCCCGCGCGCCTGCTCGAAGGCGCCGATCTCGATCTCGCGGTTGCGCGCGGCGCGGCGTATTACGGCTACGTGAAGCGCGGCCGCGGCGTGCGCATTCGCGGCGGCACGGCGCGCGCATACTACGTCGCGATCGAATCGGCGATGCCCGCGGTGCCGGGGCTCGAACCGCCGGTGCAGGCGCTGTGCGTCGCGCCGTTCGGGATGGAGGAAGGCTCGGACGCGGCGCTGCCGCCGCAGGAGTTCGGCCTCGTCGTCGGCGAGCCGGTGCAGTTCCGCTTCTTCGGTTCGTCGGTGCGCCGCCAGGATCAGGTCGGCACGCTGCTCGACTACTGGTCGCCGGAAGAGCTGCAGGAACTGGAAGAAATCCAGGCGACGCTGCCCGCCGAAGGGCGTACGGTCGGCGAAGTCGTGCCGGTGAAGCTGCATGCGCGCGTGACCGAAGCCGGCACGCTCGAACTCGAGGCGATCCCGAGCGGCACGAACGAGCGCTGGAAGGTCGAGTTCGACGTGCGCGGCGCCGCCTGAGCGCGATGAAGCGTTATACGGTCGGCATCGACCTCGGCACGAGCAACACCGTCGTCGCATACGTCGAGGCCGGTTCCGACGCGATCCGCGTGTTCGACGTCGAGCAACTGGTCGGGCCGGGCGCGGTGGCCGCGCAGCCGCTGTTGCCGTCGGTGCGCTATCACCCGGCGGCGGGCGAGTTGCCGCCGGACGCGCTGCGCTTGCCGTGGCAGGCGGCTGGCGCGCGCGGCGCGCTCGCCCATTCGGGGGGCGGCCGTGACGGCGGGGCGGCCGGTCGTGACGGCGGGGCGGACGACGCGCCGCCGGCCGTGATCGGCCGCTACGCGCGCACGCTCGGCGCGCAGGTGCCGGGCCGGCTCGTGTCGAGCGCGAAGAGCTGGCTGTCGCACGCGGCGGTCGACCGGCTCGCGGCGATCCTGCCGTGGGGCGCGGCCGACGGCGTCGACAAGGTGTCGCCGGTCGATGCGAGCGCGAGCTATCTCGCGCATGTGCGCGACGCGTGGGACGCGCACTTTCCCGATGCGCCGCTCGCGGAGCAGGACGTGATCCTGACGGTGCCCGCGTCGTTCGACGACGGCGCGCGCGCGTTGACCGTCGAGGCCGCGCGACGCGCGAAGCTGCCGGCGCTGCGATTGCTGGAAGAGCCGCAGGCCGCGTTCTACGACTGGCTGTACGGTCAGCGCGACACGTTGCGCGAGACGTTCGCCGTCGCGCGGCGCGTGCTGATCTGCGACGTCGGCGGCGGCACGACCGACCTCACGCTCGTCGACGTCGCGCCGGGCGGCGACGGAGAGCCGACCTTCACGCGCGTCGGCGTCGGCAATCACCTGATGCTCGGCGGCGACAACATGGACCTCGCGCTCGCGCGCCTGGTCGAGACGCGGCTGACCGAGCCTGGTACGCGGCTGTCGGCCGCGAGCCTGTCGCAACTCGTCGAGCGCTGCCGCGCGGCCAAGGAGCGGCTGCTCGGCGACGAGGCGCCGGCGTCCGTCACCGTCACGCTGCTCGGTGCGGGCAGCAAGCTCGTCGGCGGCGCGCGCTCGGCCGAGCTGACACGGCAGGAAGTCGAGCAGATCGTCGTCGACGGGTTCTTTCCGCAGGTCGATGCCGGCGAACTGCCGCGCCGTGCGCGCGCGGCGATCGTCGAATTCGGCTTGCCGTATGCGAGCGACGCGGCCGTCACGCGCCACGTCGCCGCGTTCCTGAAGCGTCATGCGCAAGGCCCGCTGCCGGACACGCTGCTGCTCAACGGCGGCGTGTTCCGTGCGCGCGCGCTCGCCGGCCGTCTCGCGCAGACACTCGGCGCGTGGCGCGGCGCGCCGCTCGACGTACTGCACAACGCGCATCCCGATGTGGCCGTCGCGCGCGGCGCGGTGGCCTACGGACTCGCGCGTGCCGGCCATGCGCCGCGTATCGGCGGCGGCTCCGCGCGCAGCTATTTCCTCGTGCTCGACGATGGTGCGGACGATTCGGCCGCACGCGGCGTCTGCCTGTTGCCGCGCGGCGCGGAGGAGGGCCGCGAGATCCGGCTCGACGATCGCACGTTCGCGCTGCAGCTCGGGCAGCCGGTGCGTTTTCACCTCGTGTCGACGGTGGCCGACACGCAATATCGACCCGGCGATCTCGTCGATCTCGACGGCGGCGATTTCGTGCGGCTGCCGCCGATCGCGACGGTCGTCGATGCGAAGGCGGGCAGCGACGCGCGCGAGACGCCGGTGAAGCTCACTGCGTCGCTGACCGAGGTCGGCACGCTCGAAATGCATTGCATCGCGACTGACGACGCGGCGCGCCGCTGGCGGCTCGAATTCCAGTTGCGCGGCGATGCGCCGGTTCACGGCGACGATGCCGCGGCCACGCGGCATCCGCGTCTCGACCAGGCGATCGCGCTGATCGAGCGCTCGTTCGGCAGCAAGGCCGCGGGCGTGACGCCGAAGGACACGCGCCGGTTGCGCACGCAACTCGAACAGGTGCTCGGCGCGCGCGAAGACTGGGACGTCGCGCTCGCACGCGAACTGTTCGACGCTTTGCTTGCGCGGGCGCGGCGGCGGCGTCGCTCGGCCGATCACGAGCGCGCCTGGCTGAATCTTGCCGGGTATTGCCTGCGTCCGGGTTTCGGCCATCCGCTCGATGCGTGGCGCATCGAGCAGCTATGGCCGCTGTTCGACGACGGCATTCAATACGTGACCGACGCCCAGGTGTGGTCCGAGTGGTGGACGCTGTGGCGGCGCGTGGCCGGCGGCCTCGACGACGATGCGCAAGCGCAGGTGCGCGACGCGATCGCGTTCCTCGAACCGTCCGACGACAAGCGGCGCAAGCTGCCGTTCGATCCGGCCAAGGTCGGGCCGGCCGACATGACGCGGCTGTCCGCGTCGCTCGAACGGCTGCCCGTCGAGCGCAAGGTCGAGCTCGCCGAGCGCCTGATCGCGCAATTGCAGAAGCCGGCCGAACGGGCGTTGTGTGCGTGGGCGCTCGGGCGGATCGGAGCAAGGCGGCCGTTCTACGGCAGCGCGCATGGCGTCGTGCCGCCGGAAATCGTCATCGGCTGGCTCGATGCGCTGTTCGCGCTCGACTGGAAGCAGGTCGAGCCCGTGGCGTTCGCAGCGGCACAGATTGCGCGGATGACGGGCGACCGCTCGCGCGACCTGCCGGACGACACGCGCGAAGCCGTCATCAAGCGCCTGTCGGCCGCGAATGCGTCGGCGGCGTGGATCGACATGGTTCGTGAAGCGATCGCGTTCGACGAAGCCGATACGGTGCGCGTGTTCGGCGAGACGCTGCCGGCGGGGTTGAAGCTGCTGGCCGATTGAAAACAGGACAGGATACTTCGATCTCGTTTGGATACCGAAGTATCCTGTCGAGCGTCGAGCTCATCGCGCTGCTGCGCGACAACGCGCGACTGCCCGTCGTCGCGTTGGCGAAGGCATTGCGCGTGGCGCGTGCGACCGTGCAGAGCCGGCTGACGCGGCTGGAGAAGAACGGCGTGATCGTCGGCTATACGGTGCGGCTCAAGCCGGCGGCCGAACGGCACCGGATCCGCGCGCTGATGTCGATCGCGGTGCAGGGCAATCGCGGCGCGGAAGTGGTGAAGGTGCTGCGCGGGCATCCGAACGTCGCGTCGATCCACAGCACCAACGGCCGCTGGGATCTCGTCGCCGAACTGCATGCCGATTCGCTCGAGCACTTCGATCGCGTGCTCGGCGCGATCCGGTTGATCGACGGGATCGCGAATACCGAGACGAGCATTTTGTTGTCGACGCACAAGGCGTGACGCGGCCCTGGCCCGCGCCACGTCCTTCCGTGCGCTCAAGCATCGGCCTCCGATGCCGGGAACACCGGCTCGCCGAGCGTAAGCATCAACCGGTTCGCCCACGCGAAGATCGCGATGGCGTGCGACAGGTCGAGAATCTCCTCGTGCGTCAACCCTTCGGCTTCGAGCGCCGCGATGTCGTGCTCGCCGATCGCGTCGGGCCGTTCGGTCAACGCGATCGCATAGCGGACGATCGCGCGTTCGCGCGCCGTCGTGCCGGCCGTCGCCGGATCGTCGAACACCTGTTCGATCGCATCGGTGCGTTTCGCGAGCTGCGCGAAGCGCTGCGCATGCACCGACGCGCAGTACACGCAGCCGTTCACGCGCGATACGGCCGTGCTCGCCAGTTCGCGCTCCGCGCGCGACAGCCCGCCGGAGCCGTACATGATCGCGTTGAACACGCCCGAGCGGTGCCGCAGGATGTCGGGAAGATGGACGAGCAACAGGTAATAGTCGGACGTTTTCGCTTGCGGGTGGCTCGCTTCGAGCACCGCGAGCTGATCGGGCGTCGCCGCGTCGAGCGGCACCGTGTCGAGCCAGGCGCGCCAGCCGAGCGTATCGGACGTGAAGCCGTGGGCGGCAGTCGTCATGCGGCCTCCTTCGCGGCACGTGCCTGAAGTGCCTGCGCGGCAGCAGCGACGCGCAACTGATACGCGACGAACGCGACGAGCTGCGACAGCGCGACGATCGCGGGCGTCGTGAGTCCGGCCGACTTCAACGCGTCGAGATCGGATGCGCGCGCGTTGGCCGGGGCGTGCGTCAGGCGTTTCGCGTGCAAGAGGGTTGCGCCGAGGCGTCGAGGTAGCGCGTCGAACGCATCGGCATCCGCCCGGTCGATGTCGTCGAGCGTACCGCCCGCGTCGAGCAGCCGGGTGCGATAGAGGTCGGCCAGCGCGTGCGCATTCGACTGCCGCGCGACATACCGTGCCGCATGCAGCCGCTCGATCAGCGAAAGATCGGGCAACGCGGGATCGAACAGCGCGGCTTCGCTCAGTTGCGTCGGCAGCAGCACCTTGTCGCGGGCGCGGCGCAGCGTGGCGACGGCGTCGTTTTCCCGCAGGCCGGCTGCCGCGTCGATCGTATCCGGCACGGCGGCCGGCGTGATGGAGTCAGTCATCGTTTCGGTTTTCCTTCGTCGTCAAAGTGATCGAGGGCGTCGGCGTCGCGCCATTCGTCGCCCTGCAACTCCGCATTCGCGTAGGCGACGAGCGCGTCGTAGTGGCGGTCGCGATCGGCATCGAACAACTGACTCGCGATGCCGCGTGCCAGCCGCTGCGCGCCCGCGCTGATGGCCGGGATATCGCCGGACAGCTTGCCGTGGCTCAGGCTCGCCGCATGGTTGAAGCAATGGATTCGCGTGACGGCCGGGCAGGCACCGCGCTCGCGCTCTTGGAACGCGAACGCGGGGCCGAGATCGGGCGACTCGGCGAGCTCGTCGAGCCACAGCGCCGGTTCCGGTCGATAGCGATCCTTCCAGCGCCGCACGTGTGCGCCGAACGACGCGAATTCCTCGCGCGTCGTCCAGTCCGAATGAAAGCCCGTCGCGAAGATCAGGAAGTCGACCGTGTAGCGGCCGCGCGATGTCGTCATTTCCAGCCCGTCCGCATGGTCGGCGAGCGTTTCGATCGGGCTGCCCGCATGGAAATGCGCATGGCCGTGGCGCGACACGCGCAGCACGCTGTCGCGCGGCGGCGGCGTTTGCGACGTCAGCGCGTAGTGCATGAAGCGCCACTTCGTCGCGTCGTCGAGATCCGCGTAGCCGTGCACGAGCCCCGGGCTGCCGATGCCCGTCAGCTTGTTGATGCGCGGAATTTCCGCGCGGCGGAAGAACAGGTCGACGCGGGCGGCGCCGGCTTCGAGCGCGGTGCCCGCGTTGTCGAACGCGGACGCGCCCGCGCCGACCACGCCGACGCGCTTGCCCGCGAGCGCGGCGAAGTCGATCGGCTCGGACGAATGGGCCCAGCGCGTGCGCGGCACGCGTTGCGCGACGGGCGGCACGTACGGACCGCCGAGCCCGTCGCGGCCGGTCGCGAGCACGACGTGGCGCGCGAGCAGCGTCTGCGCTTCGCCGTTGCCGCGCACGTCGAGCGCGAGCAGCCCATCGTCGCGCGGGCGCAGCGCGACGAGCGTCGTGTCGTTGCGTACCTGCAGGTCGAGCACGCGCCGATACCAGCGCAGGTAGTCCATCCATTGCGGGCGCGGGATCTTGTAGAGCGCGTCCCATGCGTCGCGGCCGTATTGCGCTTCGTACCATGCGCGGAACGTCAGCGCTGGCAGGCCGAGCGCGGGGCCCGCGAGCTGCTTCGGCGAACGCAGCGTCTCCATCCGCGCGAAGGTCAGCCATGGGCCTTCGTAACCGGCCGGCGCGCGGTCGATCACGCACTGGTTGTCGATGCCGAGCAGGCGCAGCTCGGCGGAGGCCGCAAGCCCGGCCATGCCGCCGCCGACGATTGCGACGTCGAGCACGCGCGCGCCGTCCGCTTCGCGCGGCGGCACCCACGACGGCGCGGGCAGGTCGAGCCAGCGCAGGTCCTGCGCGAGCCGCGCTTCGAGTGCGTCGAGCTGGGTCGTCATGCGGCCTCCGGGCGCACGCGGCGGGTACGTGTCGGGCGAGGCGGGCGAGGCGGGCGCGTTGCGCGATCGGTGCGCAGCCGGTCGCCGCGCAGCAGCGCGTCGTGCGCGGCGGCGTCGTGAAAGATCACGTCGTCGAGCAGCGCGCGCGTCGTGCGATGCAGCGCGTCGAGCAGCGCATCGACGGCCGCCGTGCGCGCCTTGCCGGCCGGTGTTGCGACGCCGAATGCGAACGGGATGTCGACGTCGAGCGGGCGTGCGACGACGCCGTCGACCGGCAGCGCGACGCCCGTGGCCGGATCGACGATGCCGATCCCGATGCCCGCGCGCGCGGCCATGACCGCATTCAGCGACGCATTGGTTTCGATGAATACGCGCGCATCGACGCGCGCGGCGGCGAACGCCGCGTCGATCCGCTGGCGCAACCGGTGGCGATTCGCGACCGTCACGATGCGGCGCCGCGCGAGGTCGCGCAGCATGACGCGCGGCTTTGCCGCGAGCGGGTCGCCGGCGGGCAGCACGGCAACGCACGGTGTCTGCGCGATCCACTGCACGTCGAGCCCGGCATGCGCCATCGGCAGCGTGAGCACGCCGACATCGGCCGTGCCGGCCAGCACCTCGTGCACGACATGCTCGGCCGATTCGCTGCGCAACTGATAGTGCGGCGCATGCGCACCGTCGGGCAGCGCGGCGAGCGCGGCCGGGACGAGCGTGGCCGCGAGCGACGGCGTGGCCGCGATGCGTACGGGTTCGGCGGTTTCGTCGCCGAGCGCGCGCGCCCGCGCCTCGATCGCGCGCAGGCCGACCAGCGAGCGTTCGACTTCCTCGTACAGCAGGAACGCGCGTCGCGTCGGCGTGACGCGCGGGCCATGCCGGTCGAACAGCGCGTAGCCGAGATCGGCTTCGAGTTCCTGGATCTGCCGCGTGACGGCCGGTTGCGAGCGACCGAGCAGTTCGCCCGCGCCGGTCACGCTGCCGGCCGACATGACCGCGGAAAAGGCTTCGAGTTGATGCAGCTCCATGTCGCGTTCCGATGATGCAATTTGCGCATTGTAGGAGTGCGAGCATGCGCGATTCATATAATGATTTTTGCTATCGACAGCGGGAAAACTGCGAAGCGCGCGACTGTCGCGGCGGCCGGTCGTGTGCGCATGCGCGCCGGTTGCACGGGGGTGACGAGAACGAAACGTCAATCGAATCAACGCGATGCGGTGGGTGTCCGCACGTCGCTCGACGCGCGACGGATAGACGGCCGTTCACGAGCGTCGCCTGCTTCGCGCCGCGTGCGATATCGATATGCGCAAAACTTCGTTGGATCGTCCTGAACCGGATGGTTACATGCCCTCACTCTTTTCGACGGACTGAAGTTGGGGGACGCATGAACGTTTCGGGGAACGACGCGCGCGGCGCATGGCGACGCGTGCTGGGCACGGTGGCGGCGCTCGCTGCGGCATGGGGCTTGTCGACGGGCGGCGCGCTCGCGGCCGGCGTATCGGGCGAGCCGGTGGTGATCGGCGTGAGCGGCCCGCTCACGGGCCAGGACGCGCAATACGGCGAGCAGTGGAAGCGCGGTTTCGATCTCGCGCTCGACGAGATCAACGGCAGCGGCGGCATTCACGGCCGGCCGCTCGCGATCGACTTCCAGGACAGTCGCAGCGACCCGCGCCAGGCGGTGGCGATCGCGCAGAAGTTCGTCGCCGATCCGCGCATCGCGGTCGAGCTCGGCGATTTCTCGAGCGCGACGTCGATGGCTGCGTCGCCGATCTACCAGCGCGGCCAGTTGGTGCAGTTCGGCTTCACGAATTCGCATCCGGATTTCACGAAGGGCGGCGATTATCTGTGGAGCACCGCGCTGAGCCAGGCCGAGGAGCAGCCGCTGCTCGCACGCTACGCGGTGAAGGAGCTCGGTTTCAAGCGGATCGCGGTGCTGTACCTGAATACCGACTGGGGCCGCACCAGCAAGGACATCTTTGCGAAGGCGGTGACCGGGCTCGGCGCGCAGGTCGTCGCGGCCGAAGGCTACCAGCCGGCGGAGAAGGATTTCCGCTCGACGCTCGTGCGGATCGGCGCCTCGAAGCCCGATTCGATCGTGCTGATCTCGTACTACGCGGACGGCGCGCAGATCGTGCGCCAGGCGCGCACGTCGGGCATCGTGCTGCCGATCGCGGCGGTGGGCTCCGTGTATTCGCCGAAGTTCCTCGAACTGGGCGGCACGGCCGTCGACGGCGTCTATACGGAATCGAACTTCTTTCCGGCCGAACCGCGCCCCGAGGTGCAGGCATTCGTGCAGCGCTATCGTGCGAAATTCCACGCGGATCCCGATTCGTTCGTGGCGCGTGCCTACGATGCGCTGATCCTGTCGGCGGAAGTGCTGCGCCGCTACGGTACGACGCGCCAGGCCGCGCACGACGGCTTCGCGAAGGTCAGCGACGTGCCGAGCGTGATCTTCGGCAAGGTGCGCTTCGATCCGCAGACGCGCCGCGTCGCGGGCGCGCGCACCGTGTATCTGGTCGTGAAGCAGGGGCAGTGGGCGCTGTGGGACGGCGCGAAGCCGCAGCTCGCGGCGCGCTGAACCCGACATGAACCTCCTGCACCTGACGGACGCATCGTGATGGCTTCCTGGCTCGACTACACGCTCAACGGCCTCATCGTCGGCAACATCTACGCGCTGCTCGCGGTCGGGCTCGCGCTGATCTTCGGCGTGTCGCACCTGATCAACTTCGCGCACGGCTCGGTGTACATGGTCGGCGCATTCATCGGCTGGCTGTGCCTGACGCGCTTCGGGTTGCCGCTGCCGCTTGCGCTCGCGGCGGTGATCGTCGGCTGCGGTGCACTCGGCATCGCGATCGAGCGAATCGGGCTGCGGCCGCTGCGCCATGCCGCGCGCATCGCGCCGCTGCTCGCGACGATCGGCATCAGCTTCATCCTCGACCAGCTCGCGCAACTCGCGTTCAGCGCGGACCCGCGCGCGGTGCCGACACCGCTGCCCGACTGGCACGTACGGATCGCCGGCGCGACCCTCGGCTCGCTCGACCTGCTGATCGCGGGCATCGGCATCGCGGCGGCTGCGCTGCTGTACGGCTTCCTGCGCTTCACGCGGCTCGGCTGGGCCGTGCGCGCGACCGCGCAGGATCGCGACGCGGCGCTGCAAATGGGCGTCGACGTCGACCGCGTGAACCAGACCGTGTTCGCGATCGCGTGCGCGCTCGGCGGCGTGAGCGGGCTGCTGGTCGGCATGTACTACAACAGCATCGATCCGGCGATGGGCTTCCAGGCGACGCTGAAGGGCGTCGTCGCGCTGCTGATCGGCGGGCTCGGCAACGTGCCCGGCGCGATCGCCGGCAGCCTGCTGCTCGGTCTCGTCGAAAGCTACGGCGTCGCGCTGTTCGGCACCAGCTATCGCGACCTGTTCGCGTTCGGACTGCTGATCGTGTTCCTCGTGTGGCGGCCGAACGGCTTGTTCAGCGCGAACCGCGCGCTGCCGCCGGAGCCGATGACGGGCACCTTCCTCGCCGCCGCGAAAGCCGTGCGCGTGCCGCGCCCGGTGCTCGTCGTGCTGATCGCGGCGGCGGCCGTGCTGCCATGGCTCGGCGCATCGCCTTACGTGCTGCAGACGCTGACCAACGCGTGGCTGTACGGGTTGCTCGCGCTGAGCCTCACGCTCGTCGCGGGCACGGTCGGGCAGATCTCACTCGGCCACGCCGCGCTGCTTGTGATCGGCGCGTATGCGTCGGCGCTGCTGTCGTCGGATCTCGGCTGGTCGCCGGCCGTGACGATTCCGTGCGCGGGCGCGATCGCGGCCGTGCTCGGCACGCTGCTCGTCTATCCGGCATTCCGGCTGCGCGGGCATTACGTGTCGATCGCGACGCTCGGCATCGGCGAAGTGGTGAGCCTCGTGATCCTGAACTGGGACGGCTTGACGCGCGGCCCGCTCGGCATCACCGGCATCGCGCCGTTGCCGTGGACGACGACCGCGCGCGCCGCGTACTGGTTCACGTTCGCGGTACTCGTCGTGTTTGCGCTCGTGCAGGTGCGGCTGCTGCATTCGCATCTGGGCCGCACGCTGCGCGCGGTGCGCGAGGACGATGTCGCCGCGCGGGCGCACGGCATCGCGCCGAACCGCTACAAGGCGATCGCGTTCGCGGTCGGCGGCGTCACGGCGGGCGTGAGCGGCGGGATCGCCGCGCACCTGTACAGCTACATCAATCACCAGACCTTCGATTCGCAGGTGTCGATCCTCGCGTTGACGATGGTGATCCTCGGCGGGCTTGGCAACGTGCTTGGCGGCATCGTCGGCGCGATCACGCTGATCGGGCTGCCCGAGCTGTTCCGTTGGGCGGCCGACTACCGGATGCTGATCTACGGCCTCGTGCTGCTGCTGCTCGTCCGGTTCCGACCGCAGGGCCTGCTCGGCACGGTGTGAGGAGCAATGCGATGACGACCACTCGACCCCTGCTCGACGTGCAAGGCCTCACACGCCGTTTCGACGGCGTGACCGCGCTCGACGGCGCGAGCCTGACGCTCTCGGACGGCGAGCTACTGAGCGTGATCGGTCCGAACGGCGCGGGCAAGTCGACGCTGTTCAACCTGATCGCGGGCGCCGACCGGCCCGATGTCGGCCGCGTGACGTTCGACGGCCGAGACATCACCGGTATCGCGCCCGAACGGCTCGCGGCGCTCGGTATCGCGCGCACGTTCCAGCATGGCCGCGTGTTCGGCAACCTGAGCGTGCTGGACAACGTGCTGATCGGCGCGCATGCGAGGCTGCGTGCGGCGCGGCCCGGCTGGCCAGTGTTCGGTGTGGCCGCCGAAGTGCTGCGCGCGCTCGTGCGGCCGGCTTCGGTGCGGCGCGAGGAGGCCGAGCTGCGCGAGGAGGCGCGCGCGATCGTCGCCGGGTTCGGTGAACGGCTCACGCCGCGCATCGATCATCCGGCACACAGCCTGTCGTATGCGAACCGGCGGCGCGTGGAGATCGGCCGCGCGCTCGCGCTGCATCCGCGCCTGCTGCTGCTCGACGAGCCGACGGCCGGGATGAACGAGACGGAGACCGCCGAGATGCTGCAACTGATCCGGTCGCTGAAGGCGCGCGGCCTGACGATCCTGCTGATCGAGCACAAGCTCGAACTCGTGATGCGCGTGTCCGACCGCGTGATGGTGCTCGACAACGGCGTGAAGATCGCCGAAGGCGTGCCGCGCGACGTACGACACGATCCGCGCGTGATCGAGGCCTATCTCGGCCGCCGTCATGCGGGCGGCCCGTCGGCCGATCGTGCCGTGCAGGCGGCTGCATGAGCGTACTTTCTTCGAGACCCGATACGACCATGACGGACGCGCTGCTGAAACTCGAACACCTCGACACGTTCTATGGGCCCGTGCAGGTGCATTTCGACGTGAACGTCGAAGTCGGCCGCGGGCAGATCGTCAGCCTGCTCGGCGGCAACGCGAGCGGCAAGTCGACGACGATGAAGCTGATTCTCGGGCTGATGCGGCCGAAACGCGGCGTCGTGCGTTTCGACGGCGACGACGTGACGGCGCTCGCGACGCCGCAACGCGTGCGGCGCGGGATCGCAGCCGTGCCGGAGGCGCGGCGGCTGTTCGGCGACATGAGCGTGCGCGAGAACCTGCTGATGGGCGCTTACACGCGTGGCGATCGCGCGGCGGTGACCGACGACTACGAACGCGTGCTCGAGCTGTTTCCGCGTGTGCGCGAGCGGCTCGCGCAGCGCGCGGGCACGCTGTCGGGCGGGGAGCAGCAGATGCTCGCGATGGCACGCGCACTGATGGCGCGGCCGAAACTGATCTGCATGGACGAACCGACGATGGGGTTGTCGCCGCTCTACGTCGACAAAGTGCTCGAACTGATCGACGCGATCAACCGGCAGGGCGTGACGGTGTTCATGGTCGAGCAGAACGCGAGCCTCGCGCTGGAGATCGCGCACTACGGATACGTGCTGCAGACGGGGCGCGTCGTGCTGGAAGGGCCGGCGAAGGCATTGCTCGACGATGAGCGCGTGCGCGATGCGTATCTCGGTGGGGAGGCGGTGGCGGTGTAGGGAAGGCGAACCCCACGCGTCCGCCGTGCGGCTTCATCGCTTCCTGCACGACCGCGGGGCGAACCCGACCCGGTGCGCCGTTCCGTGCCGTCCGGTGCGATCCGTACGAACGGCTGCAAAGCGGCGTCCCAATGCTCGCGCGGAATGCCTGGGCCGTCGTCGGTGGCGGTCAGCGTCACGGTATCGTCGACGTTGCCCGAGGTCGCTATCGACATGGCGATGTCGTCCGCGTGCCCGTGCGGCCGCGCGTTCGGCTGCGTTTCGTATTCCCGGGCAGCCGTACTCACCACGCGAACGACAGCAGGGTCAGAAGTTCGACGGAGGGCAGCGTGACGACGAGAAACAAAACGATCATCGATCGGTTCCGCTTGTCGGATACGGCGAATGCGATTGCGAGTACTACCGTTGCGAGCCATCCTGCAAGGCAGTAGAAGGATAATCGTATGATGAGCGACCAATCCCCGGGGCAGTCGAGAAAGTCGATGTCTGGCCAAGCCAGGCGCCTGAGCCAGCCTGCGGTTGCAATCAACAGCATTTGCACGAGCCCGAGGGTGATGTAGCGGACGGTCATTGATCTGTGCGCTTCGGATAGTGATTTTTCTTCGCCAGCCGCTTTGATTTTTCGAGCGCTGCCAGTAATTCGGCTGGTGTCACAGGTGTCGGCAGCCAGCGTGGGTCATGGGCGAGAATGCCGATCGATTCAAGCACGTCGGCGACGTTGGATGAGCAACTGTTGTCGAAGACACTATAAGTGCTGGAATGGGGGTGTGTACTTTTGAACGCTCGATCAACGGCGACACGTCGTTCGAGTTCCTTCCGGACCTTCTCTTTTTCAACGGGCGAAAGTCTCACGATCAGACCAAGGTTATCCCGCCATAAATTTCCACCGGTTCTTATCGAGCCGTTTGCCAGCGACACGATTCCACCATGCAGGTAGGTACGCTTGTCGATCTTGACGTATTCTTCATGCGCGCGGCTATACACGATTCCGTCAATTTCGATTGCCACGTGACCCCATTGAGAACCTCGACTGCGCAGGCGTGAATCGCTGACGATGACTTCGACGCTTGTCGTGTCGGCGATCACCTTTTTGATGGCTTTGTCCGTGGTAGGCGTAGTCTCCTCGATTGCGATCAGCCGATATTTCACGCCATCCGGAGATATGTGTGTGCGATTCCCCATGGTTATCCTGCTACGTACAGTTTGATTCGTTCTGGCTGCGGTCCGGATTCGATTTGCTGGGTACGTCCAGAGTGATCCGTCGTGCCGTACACGAGGCTGCCGTTTTCGAACTGCATGGCATACGCGGTATGAGACAGAATTACTCCGGTCGGATCGCATAACACGAATCGCTCATTGAACGATTCGGCGCCCCCGAACGACGAACTTGCCTCCCTGAAGGCCGCCGTGTCTGGGAGATCCGATGAGCGTCGGCTCGATCGCAGAAAAATGCCGGGATTGCTTCCGACAAGGACACGGTTATCCCCACAAGGGCACATCACGATGTCTCCATCGACGGCGACATTGCGTCCTTTATCCGAGATACCCTTCCCGGTGGCGACTATCTTGAATGCTCCCTTGCAAGTGCCGCAGGTTGCTTTTTCTCCGTCCAATGCGACCTTTTTCCTACCATCATAGATGGAGGACGCGTGAGCGATCACCGATCCGCGAGTCGTAGTCGGATCGCCGTCACGTACGGCTGCTTTACGCATAATCAGAACCTATGTGTCACCAATGTAGAGACGGTGGCGCTATGTTTGAGCGTTTATCACGCACTCGTCTGGCAGCGCGAATTGGTAACGGCATCATGTCAGTTCGAAACGGCTACACGCAATAAGACGAATTCGAATATTTGATTCAGATCGCGATGATTTCATACTCGTTTAGCGAATCATCGAGAGCAGTGAAAAAATTGGATGTCGCATTGCAGTACGGCTGGATAACTTCAGACGTGTGTACGTCAGGGCAATTCGCCCGCATGTCCGTCGCCATCCGTTCCGGTACCACGCGGAAACGTCAGCACCACCGCGAACCCGCCTGCCTCCGGAAACGCGAACCCCACGCGCCCGCCGTGCGCCTTCATCACTTCCTGCACGATCGCGAGCCCGAGTCCCGACCCCGTGCGACGCTCGCTGCCGTCCGGCGCGATCCGCACGAACGGTTGCAGGGCCGCGTCCCAGTGCTCGCGCGGCATTCCGCGCCCGTTGTCGGTGACGGTCAGCGTCACCGCCCGATCCGCGTTGCCGATGGTCGCGACCGACACGACGATGTCGTCCGCGTGGCCGTGCAGCAGCGCGTTGTGCAGCACGTTCGACAGCGCTTCCTGAAGACTGATCGCATCGCCGTCGATCCATGCATGCGGCGCGTCGCTCGCGAACGCAACGGCCACGTCGCGCTCGCCGGCGAGCGGAATCGTACGGCCCAGCACCTCTTTCGCGAGCGCGACGAGTTCGACGGGTTGCAGCGGCACGGCCTCGGTGCGATGAATCACCATCGCATGATTGAGCAACTGACCGGTGAGCCGGCCGACGTCCGAACAGGTCGCGCGCAGCGCATCGAGGCGCGCCGCACGGCGCACGGGATCGGTCTCGCCGTCGAGCAGCTCGATCTGCGCATCGAGCCGCGCGAGCGGCGTGCGCATCTGGTGGGCGGCGTCGGCGATGAAGCGCTGCATCGCGTTGATCCGCTCCGCGAGCCGTCGCATCAGCCCGTTGATCGACCCGATGATCGCGTCGATCTCGCTCGGCGTATCGACGGCCACGGGCCGCAGGTCGGCCGGGTCGCGCGCGGCGATGATCGTGCCGATCCGCGCGAGCGGGCGCAGGCCGCGCCGGATCGCGAGGCCGCTCGCGCCGATCGCGAGCACGCTCATCAGCAGGATCAGCGTCCACACCTTGATGCTCATGTCGTTCGTCAACTGCTGGCGCGCGTTGGTTGTCTGCGCAACCGTCACGAGCGCCCAGCCCGGCGTGCTTTCCTCGGGCATGTAGCGGGCGATCGTCGCGGTGCGGATCGGGTGCCCCTGGTAGACGGCATTCGCGAACGCGGGGCCCTGCTTCGCGGCGGCGAGCGTCGCGGCGCTCGTGAGATCGTTGTAGCCGGCCACGACCACACCGCGCGAATCGACGACCTTGTAGTAGACGAGGTCGTAGCGCGACAGCGTCGACAGCGCGGCGACCGGCGGATTCAGCGCGAGCACGCCGCCTTGTACATAGAGGTTTTCCGCGACCTGGATCGACGCGCCCGCCAGCAACTGGTCGTACGCACGTTCGGCCGCGACGCCCGCGTAGTAGCGCGCGATCGCCGCGAGCGCGAGCGCGCCGGTCGCGACGACGAGCGCGATGAACAGCAGCGTGCGCCCGAACAGCGTCTTCGGGAACCAGTCAATGCGCGGCAATCTGATACCCCATCCCGCGCGCGGTGCGGATCTCGACGGAGCTGCCCTGCAGCTTCCGGCGCACGCGCGTCACGTATTGCTCGACCGCGTTCGCGGTCGGTTCGTTGCCGAAGCTGAACAACTGATTCAGCAGTTCTTCCTTCGAGAAGATGCGTTGCGGTCGGCTCGCGAGGATTTCGAGCAGCGCGAATTCCTGGCGCGACAGCGACAGCGGCTGGCCGTCGAGTTCCGCGAGGCGGCTGCTGCGGTCGATCACGAGGCCGCCGAGCGTCAGTACGTCGTTTGCGTGACCGCTGTTGCGGCGCAGGAGCGCTTGCACGCGCGCGTCGAGTTCGCGATAGTCGAACGGCTTCACGAGGTAGTCGTCGGCGCCGAGGCCGAGGCCGCTCACGCGGTCGTCGATCGCCGAGCGGGCGGTGACGAGCAGCACGGGCGTCGTGCTGCCCGACGCGCGCAGGTTGCGCAGCACGGTGAAGCCATCCATGCCGGGCAGGTTCGCATCGAGCACGACGAGATCGAAGCGCTCGACGCGTAGCAGCCCGTTCGCGGTCGCGCCGTCGGTTTCGAGATCGACGGCGTGGCCGAGCCGGGCCAGGCGGCTGCGGATCGCCGCGCCGATTTCGGCATCGTCCTCCACGACGAGAATGCGCATGGTGCCGTTTGCAGGTAGGTGGATTAGGGGTTTTCCCGGAGCCGGGATGTCAGCATTTTCTCAGACTCGGTCGATAACCTGTGTCGAGCCGGAAGCAGGATGCAAGGACGGCATTAATACCAGAAATATTCAAGGAGACGGCAACATGCAGCATGTCACGGGCACGACGAACGCGCGCCGCGGCGCCACGCCGGCCTGCGCGTGGCCGCTGGCCGCCCGCCGCACGGCGGCGCGCGCATGACGGCGTCGCCGCGCCGCCGCGCACTGATCGCCGCCGGGCTCGGCGTGCTCGCCGTGCCGGCGCTGGTGCGCGCGAAGCCGCGCACGGTGCGGATCTCGAAAGGCTATGGCGTGCTGTACCTGCCGCTGCTCGTGATGGAAAAGCAGCGGCTGTTCGAGCGGCATGCGGCGCGCCACGGCGTGCGCGACGTCGCGGTCGAATGGGTGCTGCTCGACGGCGGCAATTCCGTCAACGACGCAATGATGGCCGGCACGCTCGATTTCGCGGGCGCCGGCGCGCCGGGGTTCATCGAACTGTGGGCGCGGGCGCGCGGCATTCCGAACGTCGAGGTGATTGGCATCAGCGGGCTGTCGACTACGTCGTTGTCGCTGAACGCGAACCGGCCGGGCCTCGTGTCGCTTCGCGACTTCACGCCGTCGGACCGGATCGCGGTGCCGGGCATCCGCACGTCGCTGTCGGCGGTCGTGCTGCAGATGGTCGCGAGCCGGCAGCTTGGCGCTAGGCATTTCGCGCAGCTCGATTCGATCACCGTGAACCTGCCGCATCCGCAGGCGATGCAGGCGCTGATCCGCCGCGAGAACGGCGTGACCGCGCATTTCACGTCGCCGCCGTTCTCGACGCTCGAATTGCGGCAGCCGGGCATTCATCGCGTCGTGAGTTCGGTCGACGTGCTCGGCCCGCTGACGCTCGACGTCGTGTTCGCGCCGAAGCGGCTCGTCGATGCGCAGCCTGCGCTAGCCGTCGCGTTTCTCGGCGCGCTCGACGAAGCGAACCGCCTGATCGCGCAGGACCCGCGCGCGGCGGCCGCGCTCTACGCGGCGTCGTCGGGCGTCGGCGTGTCGCACGACGACGTGATGCGAATGCTCGCCGCGCCCGACACGCGTTTCTCGGTGCTGCCGAACCAGCTGATGGACTACGTCGAATTCCTGTACCTGGCCGGTACGATCAAGGCGAAGCCGCGCGCGTGGCACGAGATGTTCGCGCCGATGCTCGACGACTACCGGTCGGGTTGAGCCGCGTTTGCCGCGATCCGATGCCATGCATCGAACCACCCGACGCCGGCGCGTTCGTCGCGCGCGACGCCGTTTCAACCGATATACAACCGATACGCAACCGATTCACGCAAGGAGCCTGAAGTGAACGCTACCGATACCCTGGACCCCGCGTCCGCCGAAGAACGGCGCATCATGTCGAAGATGGCGCGGCGCCTGATGCCTATCCTCGTCGTGATGTTCCTGATCGCGTTCATCGACCGGCAGAACGTCGGGTTCGCGAAACTGCAGATGGTCCACAGCCTCGGCATGACGGAAGCCGCGTTCGGGCTCGCGTCGTCGCTGTTCTTCATCGGCTACCTGCTGTTCGAGGTACCGAGCACGCTCGCGCTGCATCGCTACGGCGCACGCGTGTGGCTCGCGCGGATCATGCTGACGTGGGGGCTCATCACGGTGCTGATGGGCTTCACGACGTCGATGCCCGTGTTCTGCTCGCTGCGCTTCCTGCTCGGCATCGCCGAGGCCGGCTTCTATCCGGGCGTGATCTATTACCTGACGCTGTGGTTCCCGCAGAGCTACCGCGCGAAGGTGCTCGGCATCTTCACGCTCGGCAGCGCGCTCGCGAACATGCTCGGCTCGCTGGTCGGCGGCGTGCTGCTGAGCCTGAACGGCGTGTGGGGGCTGGCGGGCTGGCAGTGGGTGTTCGTCGCGACGGGCATTCCGGCGGTGATCGTCGCGATCGTCGTGTTTCGCGTGCTGCCCGCGTCGTTCCGCGAAGCGCCGTTCCTCGACGAGCGCGAGAAGCAGATCGTCGCGGCCGCGCTGGAGCGCGAGAAGCCGGCACAGGCCGAGCACGGTCAGCCGTGGAAGGCGCTGCTCGATCCGCGCGTGATGCTGTTCGCGGCGACCTACATGCTGATGTCGACGTCGCTGTACGGCGTCACGTACTGGCTGCCGACGCTCGTGAAATCGTTCGGCGTGTCGAGCACGACGAACGGGTTCCTGAGCATGCTGCCGTGGGCGCTCGCGGTGTTGCTGCTGCTGTGGCTGCCGGCGAAGCTGCGTCGCGCGAAGAGCATCCTGCGTACGATCGCGATCGTCGCGGCGCTGGGCGCGCTCGGCTTCCTGTTGAGCCTCGTGCTGCCGTCGACGCCGCTGCGCTTCATCGCGCTCGTGCTCGGCGGCGCGTGCATTCCGCTGTTGTACCCGTGCTTCTGGTCGATGCCGCCGCGCTATTTCACCGGCGCGCGGGCGGCTGCGAGCGTCGCGGCGATCAACTCGATCGGCAACCTCGGCGGCTTCTTTAGCCAGAACCTGATGCCGTTCGCGGGCAAGATGACGGGCACCGCGTTCGGGCCGATGATCGTGCCGATCGTGTGCCTCGCACTGCTCGGCATCGGCGCGCTGGTCGCGTGGACGCGGTCGGAGCGCGGGATGGTGGCGGCGCAGGCTTGATGGGGGCCTGGTCGATCAGCCATTCGAGATCATTCTTCAGCGTCGCGAGCGTCTGCGCCAGTTCGTCGTGCAGTTCGCGCGCGATGCGGCGCTGCTCGGCTTCGCGCGCGCTGGCGCTGATCGCGGCGATCCCGCGCAGCTCGTCGCGCGACACCTGCAGCGCCCGTTCCGCGCGCACGCGCTCCTCGACTTCGCGCCGCAGGTCGCGGTTCGACGCGCTCAGTTGCGCAGTGCGCGCGGCGACGCGCTGTTCGAGCCGTTCGTTCGCGTCGTTCAACTGCGCGCTTTTCTGGATGTGACGCAGTCCGTTCCGCATGACCACGTGATCGTCAGCCAGAATTACCTTGATCATCTTCCAGCGACCCTCTTCGGGATGACGCGCGTTGCCGTCCGGTTGTCGCCGCGGCCGTTCTTCTGATCAATATGTGCCTCCGAACCCGAAAACGGTACGCGTTCGCGAAATCCCCGGGAAAGGGTACGGTGCGACGCGTATCCGAACAGGGTATTCCGTGGTGATCGCTGTACCAGATCGCGGCCGGCGCGGCATCACGGGAGCCGTCCCGCGACCCGTTCCGATTCGGGACTAAACTGGTGCCCGATGCCACCCGCGCGAACCGAGGAGCCCCTGCAATGATCGACCTTGCCGATATCCTGCCGTCCGCACTGCCCGCCGCCGTCGCATGGGCCGAAGCGGAGGCGGCGCGCGGGCTCGCGCTGGGCGCGCCGCTGACGCCGGCCCAAGCTGACGACGCGCGCACGGTGGGCGTCGTGCAACCGGACCGGATCCGCGTGGTGGCGGTCGATCGCATGCCGTTTCCCGACACGCCGACGCTCGCTGCGATCGCCCGCGACACGGGGCTGCTGTCGCCCGGGACGATCGGCCTCACGCTCGGTCACGCGGTGTACGTGCTGCGCGGGCACGACACGCGCCGCCTGCTGACGCACGAATTCCGGCACGTGCATCAATACGAGGCCGCCGGCTCGATCGGCGCGTTTCTTGCGCGCTATCTGCACGAGATCGCGACGGTCGGCTACCACGACGCACCGCTCGAGGCCGACGCGCGGCAACACGAGTTCGATTGATCCCTGACCCCGCCACCGGCGCGAGCGTGCGCATGTCGCGATGAACGTCTCCAATCCCCCTGCCGGCCCGCCGTTCGCGCACCGGGCCGCCCCGTCCGGGAGTGTGCGATGAGCGACACGATCCACGCGTGGATCGGCGCGATCGGCGCGCATCCGCTGCTCGTGCTGGCGATCGTGTTCGTGGCTGCCTGTGCCGAGGCGATCGCGCTGATCGGCACGATCGTGCCGGCCGGCGCCGTGATGTTCGCGGCCGGTGCGTTGATCGGCGCGGGCGCGCTCGACGCATGGGCGACGATCGGCGTCGCGGCCGTCGGCGCGGTGATCGGCGACGGGATCAGCTACGAACTCGGGCGACGTTACCGCGGGATGATCCGCAACGCGTGGGCGCGCTTCGGCTACGCGAGCGCCTACGCGCGCGGCGAGGAGTTCGTGCTGCGTCACGGGACGAAGAGCATCGTGCTCGCGCGCTTTCTCGCGCCGGTGCGTGCGGTCGTGCCGGTCGTCGTCGGCTGCGCGACGCTGCCGCGCCGGTCGTTCTATCCGGTCAACGTGATCTCGGCGCTCGTGTGGGCGCCTGTCCACATCGCACCCGGCATCCTGTTCGGCGCGTCGGCCGCGCTCGCCGCGGCGATCAGCGTGCGGGTCGCCGCGATCCTGCTGGTCGTGGCCGCGCTGGTCGCGCTCGTGTGGATCGGCGTGCGCGTCGCGCTGCGGCGCGGATGGCCGTTGTTGTGCCGCGCGCTCGCCGACGCCGTGCATGCATGCGCGCGCCGCTGGCCGCGGTTCGGCGCGCGGCTGCACGATGGCATCGCGTACCTGCGCGGGTTGCCGGGCGCGGTGCCCGTGCTTGCGCTGTTGTTCATCGGCTGCGTGTGGCTGTTCGCGGGGATCGTGCAGGACGTCGTCGCGAACGATCCGCTGATGCATGCGGACATCGCGCTGTATGCATTCCTGCAGAACCTGCGCACGCCGCCCGCGGACGCCGCGATGAGTGCGCTCGCCATCCTGCATGGGCACGACACGGGGCTGATCGTCGCGGCCGCGTTGCTCGTCTGGCTGATGATCCATCGCTGCTGGCTGACGGCCGCATGGTGGCTCGCGACGGTCGGCGTCGCCGTCGTGCTCGTGCCGGTGTTCGGCGCGGGCGTGCCCGGCGCGACACCCGCGAGCCTGCCGCCCGGTGCGCTGCACGTGCCGCTGCCCGATGCCGACGCCGCCTTCGCGATCCTCGCGAGCAGCGGCCTCGGCTGGCTGATCACGCGCGACCGGCCCGCGCTGTGGCGCATTCCGGTCGTGACGGCGGTCGTGCTGTGGATCGTGCTCGGCGGCTTCGCGCGGCTGTATGTCGGCGATACCTGGCTGTCGGGCCTGCTGGGTGGATGGAGCCTCGGGCTCGCGTGGTTCGCGTTGCTCGCCGGCGCCCATGCGTACTGGCGCGTGCGCGAGCACGTGCAGCCGCGAGGCGCGCTCGTCGCAGTCGTCGTCGTGCTCGCGACGGCCGGCGTATGGACGGTGCCCGCGCAATGGCAGCGCGATCGCGCGGCGCGTCCGCATGTCGGCGATGTGGTCGCGATGACCGTCGACCAGTGGCTGCGCGGCGGGTGGCAGCGCGTGCCGACGCGGCGTACCGAGATCGGCGGCGACCGCGAGGAATATCTGCCGCTGCAATGGAGCGCGACGTCGGACACGCTCGTCCGTCATCTCGCGCAGGCCGGCTGGCAGCGCGCGACGCCGTGGTCGCCGGCCACCGCGCTGCGCTGGCTGGCGCCGCAGGCGCCCGTCGACACGCTGCCCGTGCTGCCGCGCTATACCCATGGCGAAAGCACGCGGCGCGTGTTCGTCCGCGTCGATCCGGCCCACCCGGAAAGCCGCTTCGTGCTGCGGTTGTGGCGTTATCCGTACGTGTTGCAGGATGCGCTCGGCATGCGGCCGCTGTGGTACGGCGCGCTGTATCGCGAAACGCTGCGCCGGCCGGCGCGGCTGATGACGCTCGTGCACACGACGACGATCGACGATGCGGCGGCGATTGCGCACGCGTTGGCGGTCGAGCCGAGGATCGAGCATCCGCCGGCGGGGACGACGGCCGTGCCGGAGGAGATGTTGCTGGTCTGGATGGTGAAGCCGTGAATGGGCAGGGCGTGACGTGCGGCCCTCAAGCGTGCGACGGCTGCGCGGGAACGACGGACAGGCGCAGGCCGACGGTCTTGAGCACCGCGAGCAGGGTTTTCAGCGTCGGGTTGCCGCTCGGGGACAGCGTGCGATACAGCGATTCGCGGCTGATGCCGGCCTCGGCCGCGACGGCGCCGAGCCCGCCGTACGCTTCCGCGACCGTGCGCAGCGCGAGCAGCCCGGCCGCGCGGTTCTCCGGATCGTCGAGCGATTCCATCGCGACGCGCAGATAGGCGACCGCGAGCTCGCGATCGGCGCCGAGTTCGGCGACTTCCGCGTCGTGGTGCGATACCGCGCCTTTGAGCTTGTTCATGTTTGCCTCCGTTTCCAGTTCGACCAGTGTTCCTTGGCGCGCCTGATGTCGTCGGACTGACTGGCCTTGTCGCCGCCGGACAGCAGCAACACCAAGGCGCTGCCGTGCCGACCGAAATACACGCGGTAGCCGGCGCCGACATGGACGCGCAGTTCGATCACGGCTTCGCCGACCGGCTCGCAGCCGCCGAAATTGCCGGCCTGCACACGGCGCAGGCGTTCGCGGATTCGTGCCTGCGCGAGCTTGTCACGCACGGCGTTCAGCCATTCGGTGAAAGGCTCGCGACCGTCGTCGCGCTGATAGCGAAGCAGTTCGAACCTGGAAGGCATTGTAACTTATAAACTACAAATAAGTAAATGGAGCGAGACGTTCGCATCGCAATGGCTGGGTGGCCGACGCGCATGCGGCGTCTCCATGGCTCGGGATGTCAGGGCATGGCGCTCGCTTCCCGGCCGACGATCATTTTTTCATCCGGTATGGCGCGTAACGATTCGGCCAAACGGCCGGTATCGATGGTGCGATGAAGGGGCGCGCGCCGCGGCCGAGCGGCTCGGCTTCGGCGATCCGTCCAGCTTTTCGCAGGCGTCCACGCGCTGACACGGCGTGCCGCCGGGCGCGTATCGCGGTGCGGCGCAGCGCGGCGCGGCGAGCACGCGACCCGCGATGAATCGCGGTACGATCGCTCGTTTGCCTGACTTGCCTGTCGACATCACCTTCAAGAGAGCCCCCGCATGATCACGATCCGCCCGATGACCGACGACGATTTCGCGCGTTTCTGGCCGACCTACCGCGCCATCGTCGCTGCTCAGGAAACCTACGCATTCGATCCCGACCCGACACCGGAAGCGGCACGCGCATTGTGGCTCGACGCGCCGCTCTGCACGTGGATCGCCGAGGAGGACGGCGTGGTGCTCGGCTCGTATTACCTGAAGGCGAACGCGGCCGGCCCCGGCAAGCACGTGAGCAACTGCGGCTACATGGTGAGCGAGGCCGCGCGCGGACGCGGCGTCGCGCGCCTGATGTGCGAGCACTCGCAGCAGGTGGCGCGCGAGCGTGGTTTTCTCGCGATGCAGTTCAATTCGGTGGTTGCGACGAACGAGGTCGCGGTCGCGCTGTGGCAGAAGCTGGGATTCGAGATCGTCGGCCGGTTGCCGCGCGCATATCGTCACGCGCGGCTCGGCTTCGTCGACTGCTTCGTGATGTTCAAGTGGCTCGGCGACGCGGTGGCCGCCGAAGCCTGAGCAATCCGCCGCTGCGTCAGACGGCGAACGCGCCGTCGAACACGATCCGTTCGTCGAACGCGAGCGTGCCGCGCGCGAAGATCAGGTCGAGATGGTGGCTGCCGTTTTCGCCGCCGCCAAGCCCCAGATGCAGCCCCGGGTGGCGTTCCTCGAACCCCGCGTTGCGGCCGTACAGGCCGCGTATGCCGAGGTTCGTGCCGATGCCGAATTCCTCGATCCGCCGGTGATTCGCGTGCCGATCGAGATAGGTCGAGAAATCGCGCCGGAAGCCCGCATCGTCGGTGTCGAAATCGACGATCATGCTGTGTTCGACATGCAGCGTGGCGAGCCGCTCGGCCACCTTGTACTTGATCGCGAACGGCACGGTGCCGAGAAACGTGCCGCTGAATACGACCGAGCCGTTGAGGTCGGTCACGTGCGTCGCGATCTCGCCGGGCACGACGTCGAGGTTGCCCATGCCGTCCACGCTCGTCCATTTCTGGTCGGGCGCGAGCGAGCCCGTCAGCGCGTTGCCGGCTTCGTCGACGAAGCGGATCTGCGATGCGCGCGCGGCGGCCTCGATCAGCCGGCCGTTGCGTGCGGCGATGTCGTCGAGCGATTCGGCGAACGCCTCGTCGAGATGCGGGCCGTAATCCTTGAACAAAACCGACTTGCTCCAGTGCTCGACGATCGCGGGGCGGATCGCGGCGAGGAACGGCGGCCCGCTCGGCGACGGCGTCGGCAGGCACGACGAGTCGTACAGCAGCACGAACAGGTCGGCGTCGACGAGCGCGGCGGCGATGTCGGCGGGCGGGGTGCTTTCGAGGCAGAGGGTGGTCGCGGCGAGTGAGTCGGGCAGGGCGGAAAAGGCGCGCAACGCGACGTCGCGATTGCGGGTGTCGTAGCCGACCAGCAGTTTTCCCGATTCGCCGCGTGCCAGCTTGTCGCGCAGCGCCGGGTGAAAGCCGAGCGCGCGGTGCAGGTTCAGCATGCGTATCTCCGGAAGCGGCGGAAGGGCCGCGGCCCTTCCGCGAGAACGGGTGGCCCGCTCAGACCGGCCAGAGCGCGGTGCCGAACGGCACCACGGCGTCCTCGACCATCATGTCGACGGCCTCGGGGTGCGTGTCTTCCTGCATCCAGTCAAGCAATTCGATCTGCTGAGTTTCCTGCATGTCAATTCTCCTGTGGTGAACATGAGTGATTCAACATGAAAGCGCGGCAAAAAATATTGCCGCTCCTCGTTCGGGATTTCGTGAATGCCGGACGAGTGGCGTCGATATTAGTCTGATGATTTTTCGAATGCAATGCGTTGCAATGTTTTTAGCCGTGACGTGCTAAACATGAATCATTTGCGGTTCAAATATTGGAAAAACCGGATAAAACGAGCGACAGATCGCGCATCATTTTTTTATTTGAAGAAATTCGGATCGGCGAAATCAATTCGGTTATTTTTAATTTGAATTCAATTGCCCGGATTGCTGCGCTTTATGTCATTCGCGAAAACCGCGCGCGTGATCGCCCGGCGCTCGAACCGGTCCGCCGATTCATGTGTCATGCAGCCGATCCGCACGTCATCCCAGCAACGCCTTTCCGATCGCTTTGGTCGGTTCGGAGCGCAGCACCAGCGAAGTCGTGACCGCGCCGAAGCGGGCAATCGCATCGATGAGGGTTTCGAGCTGGCCCGGTGTCGGCACCAGCACCTTCAGCAGAAAGCAGTCGTCGCCGGTCATGCGGTGGACTTCGATGACATGCGGCATCTCGGCGAACGTGTGCAGCGCCGGTTTGATGTGCTCGTGAGTCGTTTTGAGCCGGATGATGGCCATCATGCCCAACCCCAGCGCCGCCGGATCGATCCGTGCGCCGTAGCCGGCGATGATGCCGCGTTCTTCCAGCCGCTTGACGCGCTCCGAGGTCGCGGGCTGCGACAGCCCGATGCGCCTGCCCACCTCCGATAACGGCGTTCGCGCGTTCTCCTGCAGCGCTTCGAGGATCGCAAGATCCAGGCGATCCAGTACTTCATCCGGCATGACGGTCCTCCGGTACCGTTGATTCATCGGCATTTTGTCTCAATAACCGATGACTTGCCATTCCGTGCCGGCCGGCGCGTGCTCACACTCTGGCTTTTCGTTGACGGAGGGCGTGATGGATCAGGCGATCGTGATCGTGCCGGGTATCGGCAATTCGGGACCGGATCATTGGCAGAGTCATTGGGAGACGATGTTTCCCGGCGCCGCGCGTATCGCGCCGGCTTCGTGGGATGCGCCCGACCTGGCCGACTGGACAGCGGCGCTGGACGCGGCCGTGGCGAGCGCGGCGGCGCCCCCGCTCGTGATTGGTCATTCGCTGGGCTGCTTGTTGTTCGCGTATTGGCATGCGGTTTCGGCGCGCCCGGTGCGCGGCGCGTTTCTCGTGGCCGTGCCCGATCCGGCAGGGCCGCGCTTTCCGGTTGCCGCCGCCGCGTTCGCGAACCTGCCGAGCGGTCGGTTCGGGCGCATGCCGGTGCTGGCGATCGCGAGCACGGACGATCCGTACGATCCGTCGGGGCGCGCACTGGAATGGGTCGCGGAGCGGGGCGCGACGCCGCTTCTGCTTGGCGCACGCGGCCATCTGAACGCGGCGTCGGAGTTGGGCGGATGGCCCGAAGGGCGCGCGCTGTTCGAGGCATTCGTGGCCGGACTCGGGCGGTAGTGCGTGCCAGCGTCGGCTGGCGGGTTTTTGCCGGCAGCGCATGCCGGTTTCACGGCGGCTCAAGTATGATCGACCGACGGCGGCGAAAGCCCCGGAATCGAACAACGATGGAGACACTCCCGATGCGCGCAGTGCCGCAACCGGAGCGTGCCGGCCGCTCGCGGCCGGACGCCGGCGCAACCGATCCCGGCCGCATGGCCGCGTGGCGGCTCGCAATCCGTCTGTCGCTCGGCAGCGCGATCGCGCTCGGCCTCGCGCGCTTTTCGTATGCGCTGCTGCTGCCGCCGATGAAGGCCGATCTCGGCTGGACGTTCGCGCAGGCCGGCGCGCTGAACACGGCGAATGCGGCCGGCTACCTGATCGGTGCGCTTGCCTTTCCGCTGCTGTCGCGCCGCTGGCGCGCGGGCACGCTGCTCGCGGCCGGCTGTGTGTTGACCGCCGTGCTGATGGCCGCGGGCGGGCTCACGTCGGACATGCACGCGCTGCTCGCGCAGCGGCTGGCGACGGGTATCGGCAGCGCGTCGATCTTCATCAGCGGCGGCGTGCTGGCCGCGCGGCTCGCATCCGCAGCGCCGCGCGACGCAGGGCTGCTGCTCGGCCTCTATTACGGCGGCACCGGATGGGGCATCGTCGCGTCGTCGCTGCTCGTGCCGGCGACGCTCGCGCACCGTGTACACGGCTGGCAGCCGGCGTGGTTCGCACTCGCGGTCGCGTGCGTGCTGTTCTCGGCGGTGGCCGTGTCGGCCGCGCGCCGCATCGAGCACGGACATGCGGCGCCGGGCAGGCAGGGCGACGGCGCGAAACCGGCAGCGACCGCGAGCCCCGCGCGCTTCGCACTCGCGCTGGCCGGCTACGGCCTGTTCGGCGTCGGCTATATCGGCTACATGACGTTCATCGTCGCGCTGCTGCGTGGTGCGGGGATGAGCGGCACGGTCGTTGCCGCGTTCTACGTGATGCTCGGCGTCGCGACCGTCGTGTCGGCGCGGCTGTGGTCGGGGCTGCTCGACCGGATGCGCGGCGGCCAGGCGCTCGCCGTGCTCAACGCGCTGCTCGGCGTCGCGACGCTGATGCCCGCGCTGTTCGTGCATCCGGCGGCCGCATTCGCGTCGGGCTTGCTGTTCGGCGCGACGTTCCTGTCGGCGGTTGCCTCCACGACGGCCTTCGTGCGGCACAACCTGCCGCCCGACGGCTGGGCGAAGGGCATCAGCGCATTCACGACGGTCTTCGCGTTCGGGCAGATCGCGGGGCCGGTCGCGATCGGTTGGGTGTCGGACAGTGCGGGGCTCGCACGCGGGCTCGTGTATTCCGCGCTGACGCTGTTCGCGGGCGCTGCATTCGCGGCAGGGCAGCGCGCGCTGCGGGCGTCCGCGTAGTCCGCTCGAACGCGCATGCCGTGCCGCGTGCCGGCATCGTTACCGCACGCATGCGGTGCGCGATACGCGATGAAACGCGCGGCTGAAGTAGATGAGGCTGTCGCCGTCGTCGCGCACGCGGATCGACGTCGCCTCGATGAACATCACCGAATGCGAGCCCACTTCCTTCATCTCCGCGATGGTGCCCTGCAGGCTCGCGAGCGCATCGCGCAGCACCGGCACGTCCCGTTCGCCACGATCCCACACGGGTAGCTCGAAGCGCTGTTCCATCGGCAGGTCGGTGAGCCCCGCGAAGTGTCGCGCGAGCAGCTCGTGCTCGGCCGGCAGCACGTTGATGCAGACCTGACGATTGCGCTCGAAGGTCGCATGCATCGCACTCGACCGGTTCAGGCACACGAGCAGCGTGGGCGGCGCATCGGTGACGGAGCATACGGCGCTCGCGGTGATCCCGCAGCGGCCGTGCGGCCCCGCGGTGGTGATCACGTTGACGGCCGCGCCGAGGTGGGCCATCGCCTGGCGGAAGGCCTTCTGCGCGTCGGTCGGTTCGACGCGCGCCGGGCGCGGGATATCGGTCGTGGAAGACATGGGCGCTCCTGAGTGGACGAAAGCGGCGAACGGCGCAGCGCGGCGAGCGCAGCGACGGATCGCCGACGATGACCCAAGCGTACGTCGCGAAAATGCGGCCGACCATTCGCACGATTGACGATCGGGATGGCGTTCCTGCCAACGCGTCTAAAGGTTCTACCTAGCTGCGCGTCGCCGCGCGCGAAAAAAACCGCGATTGCGCGTTCGTGCGGCACGTGCAGGGGTTTTCAGCGGGTTTTCGGCTCGTTATGATGTGCCGCACATCCCCCACGCGAACGACGCGCGCGACACGCCGGCCACCGGCCTTCCGTGCGGCGCGTGCGATACCGATACCGATATTCAGCGAGACCCCCGCGATGACGTCACCCGCACCGATCGTATACATCGTCGACGACGACGGCGGCATGCGGACGTCGCTCGCGTGGTTGCTCGAATCGGTCGGCATCGCGTCCGAGGGCTTCGCGAACGCCGCCGACTTTCTCGCGCGCTTCGACGTGAACCTGCCCGCCTGCCTCGTGCTCGACGTGCGCATGCCGGAGAAAAGCGGCTTCGACGTGCAGGCCGAACTGAATGCGCGCGGCGCGACGCTGCCGGTGATCTTCGTCAGCGGGCACGGCGACATTCCGATGTCGGTGCGCGCGCTGCAGAACGGGGCGATCGATTTCGTCGAGAAGCCGTACAACTCGCAGCAGATGCTCGAGCGTGTGCAGCGTGCGCTGCGGCTCGCGCAGCAGCGGCACGCGGTGAGCCAGCGCCACCGCGAGCTGCGCCAGCGGCTCGATGCGCTGACCGCGCGCGAGAAGGAAGTGCTGCGCGGCGTCGTGGACGGCAAGGGCAGCAAGCAGATCGCCTCGGATCTGTCGATCAGCGTGAAGACCGTCGACGTGCATCGCGCGAGCATCAAGGAGAAGCTCGGCGCGACGTCGATCGCCGCGCTGGTGCGCGACGTGATGGTCGTGTGGGGCGACGACGCGGAATCGTCGCGATAAGGTTCGGCGCGTTCAGCGCATGTACAGCCCGCCGTTGATGTCCCAGCATGCGCCGTTCGCGAAATGCGCGTCGCCCGACGCGAGCAGCACGGCGGCATCCGCGACGAAACCGGCCGACCCGAGCTTGCCGCCCGGCAGGCTCGCGAGCACCTGGCGCAGTTTTTCGGGCGCGACGCTTTCGTACACGATCGGCAGATCGAGCGGCCCCGGCGAGATCGCGTTGACGGTAACGCCGTGCGCGGCGAGATCGCGTGCGAACACCTTGGTCAGCGTCAGCGTGCCGCCTTTCGCGGCCGCATAGTGCGCGCCCGTCGCCGAGCCGCCGTTCTGCCCGGCGAGCGACGCGATGTTGACGATGCGGCCGGCGCCGCGCTGCGCGAAGTATTGGCCGAACACCTGACAGCCGAACAGCACGCTGCGCAGGTTCACGTCGATCACCTGGTCGAACTGCTCGGCGGTGATTTCCATTGCCGGCACGACCTTCGATGCGCCCGCGTTGTTGACGAGCACGTCGACCATGCCCCAGCGCGCGACGAGCGCATCGCGCGCCGCTTCGAAATCGCGTTTCGACGTGACGTCGAGCGGCAACGCGATCGCGCGTTCGCCGCTCGGATCGAGTTCGCGCGCATGTGCGTGAAGGGCGTCGGCGGCGATGTCGGCCAGCGCGACGCGATAGCCGGCCGCATGGAAGCGTTCGGCGATGACGGCGCCGAGCCCGCGCGCGGCGCCGGTGACGAGGACGACTCGGTGTGACATGGTATGGATCCCGTGGTTCGAGGGCGCACGCCGGCGAAAGCGGCGCCCGTATCGTGGTTCATGCGGCCAGCGCCGCTTCGAAGTGTGCCGCGATCGCGCAGACCCGTTCGTCCGCGCCCTTGCGTCCGACGATCTGCAAGCCGGCCTTCAACGGCGAACCGGCGAGCGGCAGCGGCAAGCTGAGCGCCGGATGGCCGCTGAGGTTGAACGGCCGGATCAACGACGACATCGCGATGACCGATACGCCGTCGCGCGCTTGCTGCAGCGTGATCGGCAACGCGGGCAACGTCGGCAGCACCAGCACGTCCGCATGTTCGAGCGCGGCATCGACCTGGGCCGTGAAGCGTGCGCGCACGGCTTCGGCTTCCGCGAGCGCGGCCGGTGTCGTCGTCGCGGCCGTGCGCAGCCGCGCGTCGAGATCGGCGCCGAGCCGGCCCGTTTCGATCAGATGGCCGAACGCGCGCGACGTTTCCGCGTTGATCACGGTGAGCCCCGCCGCGAATGCAGCCGGCATTTCATCGAGCACGATCGTGTGCGAGCGCAGGCCCGACGCGCGAACCGCCGCGTCGAGCGCGGCGGCGATCGCCGGATCGGCTTCGACGGCGAGTTGCGCGACCGTGCAGCCGGCTGCGCATGCCGCTGCCTGCGCACGGTCGAAGCCGGGCGCGATCGCGGCCATCGCCGCAACCAGCGTGCGGATCTCGCGGGCGAACGGCCCGACGCAATCGAGCGTCGTGTCGGCGGGCGCGACGCCGCGTCGCGACACGCGGTCGAAGGTCGGTTTCAGCCCGGCCACGCCGCAGCACGCGGCTGGCCCACGAATCGAGCCGCCGGTATCGGTGCCGAGCGCCGCGTCGACGGCGCCGAGCCCGACGAGCGACGCGGAGCCGCTCGACGAGCCGCCCGGAATGCGCGTGGCGTCCTGCGGATTGACGGGCGTGCCCGTGTAGTCGTTGATGCCGGTCATGCCGAACGCGAGTTCGTGCATGTTCGCCTTGCCGGCGATCTGCCAGCCGGCGTCGAGCAGCAGGCGGACTACGTCCGCGTGTCGTCCGGCCGGCGGCGCATCGGCGAGCGCGCGGCTCGCCGCGCGGGTCGGATGGCCGGCAACGTCGATCGTGTCCTTGATCGCGATCGTCGGGCCGGGGCCGCCTAGCGTGAAAGTGTCGATGAAGCCTGTCATGGTCGGTATCGTGCGAAAGCAGCGGGAAACATCAGGACCGTGGCGCGGCGGCGAGCGGCCACGGGCCGTCGAGCACGCGCTCGGTGCGGAAATGGCGGATCAGCCAGGCGGCGCCGTCGGCGGCCGGCGCGAAATCGACGGTCAGCCGCGCGGCGATCAGTTCGGCCGAGCCGTCCGCATAGCGCGACGCCTGCAGCATGATCCAGCGGCCGCGCGCGCTTGCGTGGCCGGCGCCGATCTCGATCGACTCCGACGTCAGGAAGTGCAGGTTCGCCGCGAAATGCGGATCGGGCGGCAGATAGCGGCCGAGCATCGCGACGATCGCAGCGGCGCCTTCGACGCGGCCGAACTTCCGCGCGTACTGCGTGCCGACGCCTTCCCACACGGCGTCGGGCGTGAACAGCTCGGCCAGCGACGGGCCGGCGCCGGCCTCTTCGGGCACGTCGCACAGCGCCATGTAGCGCGCGAGCGTCGCACGCACCGCGCGCTCGGCGTCGAGCGCTGCGACACGCCGTGCGAGCGCGTCGATCGCGACAGGTGACGGATCGGTCATCGCGCGCCTCACGCCGCGGGCTGCGCGGCCGGCGGTACGGTCAGCGCGCGGCCCACGCGTGCCTCGATCTTGCCGTAGCGCCACAGGTTGTATTCGCCGACGGGCGTCGTGCGGTACAGGTTGCACACGGCGACCGTCGTGTCGAAATCGGCGACGTCGGCCATGATGTAGAAGGTCCACGGCGCGCCGTCGGCCTGGCCGACCACGAGGCGGTCGTCGTCCATCACGCCGAGCACGCGCACGCCGGGCATCGCTTCGACGGCCGCGAGCATCGCGCCGTACGCCTGCCACACTTCGCCGATCCGCTCGCGCGGCAGGTCGAAGAAATTCTGCGACACGCCGCAGCAGAACAGCACGCGCAGCGGCAGCGGATTCGAATCGGACATATCGGGTTCTCCAGAGGAATCGGTCGGGTGCATGAGCTGGCCAGCGACGGCGTGTCGGGTCCGGCTTCATGCGTATTCGTCAAAGGCGTCGGTCGATGCGGGTCACAGATAGCCGGGAAACGGCGTGACGCCGGTAAACACCGCGCCCGCGCCGTCGAAGTTGCCTTCGGCGAGGAACGCGTGCTGCGTGACGACCATCGCGTCTCGCAGCAGCCGCTGCAGCGGATGCGTGCGATAGATCGCCGCCGTGCCGCCGAGGCGGTACGTGCGCTCGACGACGCTCGCGCCTTCGCGGGCGATCTGCGTGGCCGCGAGCCGCAGCAGGCTGACCTGGTCGGGCGTCACCGGATTGCCGGCGAGGATCGATTGCCAGACCGAGTCGGTCGCGTCGTAGAAGAACGCGCGCGCCGAGCGCAGTTGCGCCTCGGCCTTCGCGAGCTCGATGCGGAAATACGCGCGATCGGCGAGACGCGGCGCGCCGGTCGTCGTCTGGCGGCCGCCGGACATGCGGTTCACGACGTCGAGCGCCGCGCGCGCGAGGCCGAGATTGACGACGGCCAGCACCTGCGCCGCATACGCGACGGTCGGGTAGCGGTACAGCGGCTCGTCGACGGTCGGCTCGCCGCCGCGCACGAAGGTCCACGCTTCGGGCACGAAGCGGTCGTTCACGCGCAGGTCGTGGCTGCCGGTGCCCTGCATGCCGACCACGCTCCAGTTCTCGACGATCTCGACGTCGGCGGCGCGGAACACGGCCGTGCGCGGCTTGTTCGGTGCGGCGTCCTGCGCGCCCGGCACGGCGATGCCGACGCCGAGCCAGTCGGCGCCCTTGCAGCCGCTCGCGAATTTCCACGTGCCGTTCACGCGCCAGCCGCCCGGCGCGGCCAGCGCGGGCTGCACCGGGAAGAGGCCGCCCGCGAACACCTGGTCGGGGCCGCTCGCGTACAGCTCGGCCTGGGTCGCGAGCGGCAGCGCGGCAAGGTAGACGTTCGCGGAGCCGAAGCTCGCGACCCACGCGGCCGAGCCGTCGGCGGTCGCGATCCGTTCGATCGTGTCGAGGAACGCAGTCGGCGCGAGCGCGTCGCCGCCGAAGCGGCGCGGCGTGCCCGCGCGATAGATGCCGGCCTGCTTGAACAGTGCGATGACGTCGCGCGGCACGTGCGACAGCCGCTCGAATTCCTCGCGTCGAGCGGCGACGGTTTCGATCACCGCGTCGAGCGGCGACGACTGCCCGACCGCGGGACTGGACGCAGGCGGCGAGGCCGGTGCGGATTCGATGGCGAGGGCGGCTTGCGGCATGAAAGTCTCCTGGGAATGGGGCGATGTCCGTGTCGGTTGCGGGGGCGATTTCGGGCATTCGCATGTGCGTTTCATATGCAAACAGACCCTAGTCTAGAAACGCCGAAAACACGCAGCAATTGGTGCGTTGGGCCGCGCGACTGGTGACGCTCCGTGCCGGCCTAAAGAAATCTTCAGATGCGATCGGCGCACGCCGGTGCTATGTTGGGTTTCCGGCCGCGCGACGCCGCGCGCCTTCCTCCGAATCCGATCATGAGTTTTCCCGACGAAGACGATTTCCACCGGCTGCTCGACGCGCTGACCACGTGCGTGCTGCTGCACGACGCGCGCACCCGGGCGATCGTATGGGCGAATCGCGCGGCGTGCATCGCGCTCGGTTTTTCCGTCGAGGAACTGCTGCCGCTGAAGGCGCCGGACATGACGCGCCCCGAGCCGAAGTACCGGCGCGAGATCGCGGTGAGCGCATGGGATCGTGCGCGCGCGGACGGGCCGCAGGTGTACGAATGGTGCTATCGATCGCGCACGGGCGTCGACATGCTGTCCGAGGCTACCGCGACCTACGTGCCGCTGCGCGGGCGCGACGTCGTGATGGTGCAGTTCCGCGACATCAGCGCGGAGGAGGCGGTTCGCCAGCAGTTGCGCCGCTACGAGGCGCGGCTGCGCGAGTTCATGCAGGATCTCGACGAGGGCATCGCGGTCGTGACGCCGCACGGCGGCGTGCAGTTCATCAGCGAGTCGGGCCGCCGCGTGCTCGGGCTCGCGCCCGACGAGCCGCTCGGCGAAGTGCTCGACTACTGCTGCGCGGCCGATCGCGACCGGCTCGTCGCGCAGTTGCGCGATGCGCCGTCGGCGCATCCGTCCGCGCCGCAGCGCTACCGGATCGTGCGGCGCGACGGCTCGGCGTGCTGGCTGCGCATCCTGTGCCGGCAGGTCGAGATCGAAGACGATCTCGACGGGCTGCTCGTGCAGTTCCGCGACGTGAGCGACGAAGTCGCGATCGAGGACGCGCGCCGCGCCGAGGCGCGGATGCTCGAATACGCGGGCCGCTACAACGCGATGGGCGAGATGGCGACCGTGATCGCGCACGAGCTGAGCCAGCCGCTCGCGGCCGTGCGCAATTTCATCGAAGGCGCGGTGCGGCGGCTGAACGGCAACGGCGCCGTCGACGACGCGATCTGGGGGCTGCGCAGTGCGGACCGACAGGCCGAGCATGCGGCGCTGATCATCAAGAGCGTGCGCGAATTCGTCGTGAAGCGCGAACCGGTCGTCGTGCGGGCCGACCTGCGCGACATCCTCGCGGATGTCGCGTACTTCATCGAGCTGCGCGCGAAGGAGGCCTGCGTGACGGTCGCGATCGTGCAGGCCGACGCGCCGCTGCCGATCCGCTGCGAGCGCGTGCTGATCGGGCAGGTGATCCTGAATCTCGCGTTCAATGCGATCGAGGCGTTCGCCAGTTGCGAGCCCGTGCCGCGCACGCTGACGCTCGGCACCGCGAACGTGGCCGGCCACGCGGAGTTGCGGGCGATCGACAATGGCCCGGGCATCGAAGCCGGCGCGCACGACCGGCTGTTCGACGGCTTCTCGTCGTCGAAGGTCGGCGGCAACGGGATCGGGTTGTCGCTGTGCAAGAGCATCGTCGCGCGCCACGGCGGGCGGCTCGCCGCGAGCCCGGCCGCGGGCGGCGGGCTCGACTGCCGCGTGACGCTGCCGCTCGCCGACGCGCCCGCCTAGCGGCTGCGTCGCATCACGGCGGGGCGGCGACTCGCGGTGCATGGTCAGCGCCCCAGCGCCCGCGCGGTCTGGCCGCCGATGCCGAAGTCCGTGTTCGGAATGTCCTTGACGATCACGCGCGTCGCGTGCAGCGGCGCGTCGAGCACGGTCGCGCCCGCGTCGGACAGCGCGGCGATCAGCGCGCGTTTCTGTTCGTCGGTGCGGCCGGCGATCAGGATCGCGACGATCACCGGCAGCGACGGCGGCGCGCCGTCCGCGGCGCTGCGGCCGCCGAGGCCGATATGCGTGGCGGGCAATTCGGTGAGCAGCACGCGCACCGATTCGATCGGTGCGCCGATCGCGTCGACGGTCGCGTTGCTGAGTCGGGCGATCAGTTCGGCCTTGCGCGCGTCGTCGTGGCCGGCCGGCAGGAAAACTTCGAGTGTGGGCATGGTCGTCCGGAAAGGTGAAGGTGGCCGGTTCACCGTTGTGTCGGCGACGGCGAACCGGCCACGGCTTACAGCAGGAAGCCGATCGCGCTGAGCGCTTCGGTCGAGTCGATCAGGCGCACGACTTTCTCGGCGATACGCATCTCGCCGTCGGCATCGACGTGCAGCTTGTGCGTGACGTCGGCCGCGAACAGCGTCGCGACGCCGCGCTTGTACGCGACGACGACCTGCGCCGATTTCAGCTCGACGGTGTCGGCGCCGCTGCTTTCCAGCGTGAAGCGCGACACGGTGCGCACCGTGCGCGCCGCATCGGCGGCCGATGCCGAATAGCCGGACACCATCCGCTGCACGCGCTTCTCGCGCATGTCGCGGTCGTCGAACACGTAGTTCAGCGTCGCCGCGAAATCGGTCGTGTCGGGATCGATCGGCACCACGTAGTGGCCGGCCGGATCCCACAGGTCGAGCCACGCGCGGTAGTCGCGGCGGTCGAGCATCTCCGCTTCGCGCCACACGAATTCGACTGCGCGGGCGAAGGTCTGCTCGGAGAAAAGGGCGTTGCGGTCGTCCATCATTGCTGCTCCATCATGTTGCGCCATTGCCGGTAGGCCTCGCGCATGCCGGTCTCGTCGGTCGCATGCGCGGTCTTTTCGCCGTTCGCGGCGGTCGTCTCGCGGTTCAGCCCGCGATTCACGAGGATCGGCACGTCGGGGCCTGCGTGCGCGCCGCGCTGCACGCGCTCCCACGCTTCCGCGTCGTCGGGGCTGCCGAAGCCGAACGGGCCCTGGAAGTGCTCGTGAATGCGCAGCCGCTCGCGGTTCGCTTCGTCGGGGCCGCCGTCCATCGCGAGCGCGACGTGGCGGATCTCGGTCTCGTGCGCGGAGATCGGCCGCAGCACGCGGAAGAACGCCATCGACAGCGCGAGGTTCGGGAACAGGTTCAGGTTGAAGCCGACGCCCATCAGCGAGCGCACGATGCGGCGCACTTCGTCCGGCGCATGGCGCTCGGCGAGCTTCGCGGCGAGCGATGCGAAGCGTTCGGGCAGCGGCGCGCCGTCGTCCTCGTCGAGATCGATCAGCTCGGGCATCAGCACCGCGAGGCTGTGGCCGTTGCCGAGCGCGCGGCAGAACGCGTCCTCGCTCGTCATGAAGCTCGTGATCGCGGCGGCCGTCTCGTCGTCGATCGACTTCATCCACGACTTGTGCACGACCGGGAAGTGGTAGAGGTCGGTGGTGTTCTCGAGCTGGATCTTCCAGTTGCCCTTGAACTTGAACTTGTGCTCGCCGTTCGCCTTGATCGGGTAGCCGGCGCCCTGTTTCATGAACAGGTCGATCCACGGCTTCGCGCCGCCGAGGAAATCCTCGAGCGGCTCGATCGCCTCGTTGAAGCTCGCGAACACCAACCCCTGATACACGCCGACGCGCAGCTTCACGAGCGGCAGGTCGCCTTTGTCGCACACGCCTTCGTAGCCGTCGCCGTACGGCAGCGCGCGCAGCGTGCCGTCGAGCGCATACGACCAGCTGTGATACGGGCACGTGAAACCCTTCGCGTTGCCCTTGTGCGCTTCGCACACGGTCGCGCCGCGATGGCGGCAGCGGTTCTGCAGCACGTTGATTTCGCCGGTCTTGTCGCGCACAACGATCACCGGCTGGCGACCGATCGTCGTCGTGACGAAGTCGCCCGGATTCGGCAGTTCGCTCTCGTGCGCGACCCAGATCCAGGTGCGGTAGAAGATGCGGTCGAGTTCGGCCTCGAACAGCGCGGGGTCGTGATACAGCGCGGGCGCGATGCGGTCGGGCTGCGCGAGACCATGCAACGCGCGGGTGTCGATCGTCTGGTAGGAAATGTCGCTCATCGTCGTCGTGGGGAAAGAGTCGCGAGGAAGTGCAAGGCCGGTCGGGCGGACCTCGTGCGGACAGCGGAACCAGTTTCGTCGTCGCGATTGCATCCGTCAAATTGATCTAAAAAATGCAATCAAATAAGCCGTATGGATAATTAGACGAGTGCCTCGCAGCGTGGCGCGCACATGCATGCGATTCATGAGCGCCATTTTTGGCGGGAATTTGACCGCATCCGGCTGCGCTCTTATCGTGGTTCCGACGCAGTGAACAGATTCGATCGCGGACCTGTCGGTCGATACCAGACAGACAGGACAACTAAACTTATTCCTGGCTCCCCATGAACTCACCAGCGCCCCCATCAGCGGTTACGTTGCCCGTTTCCCGCAGCACCAGCTCGGTCCGACGTGCGGTCATGACCGCCGTGCTCGGGCAGGCACTCGAATGGTACGACTTCTTCCTGTACGGGACGGCCGCCGCGCTGTTGTTCGGCAAGCTGTTCTTTCCGGTCGGCAGCGATCCGCTGACCGGCACGATCGCCGCGTTCGGCGGATTCACGGTCGGCTTCGTCGCGCGCCCGATCGGCGGCCTGCTGTGCGGGCACATCGGCGATCGATACGGCCGCAAGACCGTGATGATGCTGACCATGTTGACGATGGGCGCGGCGACAGTCGGGATGGGGCTGTTGCCGACCTATCGCGAGATCGGCATCGCCGCGCCCGTCGCGCTCGTGCTGCTGCGCGTGCTGCAGGGGCTCGCCGCCGGCGGCGAATGGAGCGGCAGCATCCTGCTGATCCACGAGAATGCACCGGCCGATCGGCGCGGCGCGCTAGCCGCATGGAGCCCGTGCGGCGCGGCGTTCGGCTTCGTGCTGTCGACTGCCGCGTTCCTGCTCGTGCAGCAGTTGCCGGCGGCCGACATCGAGCGCTGGGGCTGGCGCATCCCGTTCCTCGCGAGCGTCGTGCTGGTCGGCTTCGGCCTGTGGATGCGCCGCTCGATCGGCGAAAGCGCGGCATTCGCCGAAGCGCGCTCGGCGCAGCGGGCCAGCGCGACGCCGCTCGTCGACGTGTTGCGCGAATGCCCGCGCGAAGTGCTGACCGTGTTCGGGCTGCGCTTCGGCGAAGGCGCGGTGTCGTACCTGTTCTTCGCGTTCTCGCTCGCGTACGGCAAGTTCATCGGCCTCGACGCATCGTGGCTGCTGAGCGGGCTCGTGATCTCGATGCTGCTGATGATTCCGGTGACGCTGCTCGCGGGCAGCCTGACCGATCGGATCGGCCGCAAGCCCGTCTATCTGCTCGGCGCCGTCGCCGTGGTGCTGGTCGCGTATCCGTATTTCGCGCTGCTGCAGTCGCACACGTTCTCGCACGTGATCGTTGCGCTGATCCTGGCCAACAGCGTCGCGATCGGCATCCTCGAAGGCGCGCAGCCGGCGCTCATCAGCGAGCTGCTGCCCGTGCACCTGCGCTTCTCGGGGCTCGGCATCGGCCGCGAGATCGCATCGGTGCTCGGCGGCGGACTGTCGCCCGTGATCGCGACCGCGCTGCTCGCGCATTACCGTAGCGCGACGCCGATCGTCGTCTATCTCGTGATCCTCGGCGCGATCACGATCGTCGCGACCTGCATCGCGCCGGAAACCCATACGAAGGCGATGCGCGATGCAGCCCGATCGCGCTGACCGCCGCCCCGTCTTTGCTCCAGACCCTTCGCCCTTTCAGGAAGTCATCATGCAAGCCAACTCCGCCATCCGCGCCGTCGTATCCGGCGACGCGCCCGTTCCGCCGCAACCGGTCGACCGTTCGCCGCTGCCGCTCGATGCGGTGATCGCCGAAGTCGAGCGCCGGCGCGACGAATTCGACCGGCTGTCGCACGTGCCGCGCGACGTGATCGCGATGATGAAGCGCGCGGGCATCTTCCGCGCCGGCACACCGGCGCGCTTCGGCGGCGACGCGCTGCCGCCGCACGTGTTCCTCGCGATGCTCGAACGGATCGCGATCGCCGACGGATCGGCCGCGTGGGTCGCGGCGTTCGGCTCGGCCAATACCTATCTCGCCGCGCTGCCGCTCGCGACCCAGGCCGAGCTGTACGCGAGCGGCCCCGACCAGGTATTCGCGGGCGGGCTTTATCCGCTGCAACCGGCGCGGCGCGTGCCGGGCGGTTACCGCGTGACGGGCCGCTGGCGCTTCGCGAGCGGCTGCAAGGGCGCGGACTGGATCGGCGTCGGCATCGGCGGTGCGCCGGCCGACGGCGGCGCGCCGGGCAAGCCGTTCACGGCCGTGTTTCAGGCCGCCGACGTCGAGATCGTCGAGAACTGGCGCGTGGTCGGCATGCAGGGTACCGGCAGTCACGATCTCGCGCTGGACGACCGGTTCGTCGCCGACGCATGGACCTTCGTGCGCGGCGGCGAGCCGACCGTCGACGAGCCGTTGTACCGCTATCCGGCCGTCGCATACCAGGCGCAGGTGCATGCAGCCGTGAACGTCGGCATCGCGCGGGCCGCGCTCGACCTGCTCACCGCGATGTCGGGCGCGACGAAGACGACCACCGGCGCGCCGCGTCTCGCCGATCGCCCGTACTACCGCGAAGGGCTCGCGAAGGCCGAGGCCGACTGGCGCAGCGCGCGCGCGTTCTTCTACGAAACGGCGGAGGCGGCGTGGGCGTCGCTGGCCGCCGGCCGGCCGGTGTCGCCGCAGCAGGCGAACCTGTTGCGGCTGAGCGCGACGCACGCCGCGCAGGTATGCGCGAAGGTC
Source organism: Burkholderia sp. MSMB1072 (assembly GCF_001524725.1). NCBI lineage: Bacteria > Pseudomonadati > Pseudomonadota > Betaproteobacteria > Burkholderiales > Burkholderiaceae > Burkholderia > Burkholderia sp. MSMB1072. The sequence goes on along the minus strand of NZ_LOYC01000057.1, from coordinate 15,172 downwards.
GTGATGCAGGCATACCAACTGGCCGGAACAGCCGCGATCTATCGCGAGAACCGTCTGCAACAACTGGTGCGCGATTCGATCGTGGTCACGCAGCACGCGTTTCTCGGCGAAGCGACCTACGACGGCTCCGGCGCCGTGTTCGCCGGCATCGCACCCGTCACGCCGTATCCGTGATCGGCAGCCACACCGATTCCTCGCAGCAGGAGCATGAAATGAACGATGCAACGATTCACGACGACGTCCGCCGGGATTTTCGCGAGGCGATGTCGCGCCTGCCGGCCGGCGTCAACGTCATTACCACCGACGGCGCGCATGGCCGCTGGGGCATCACCGCGAGCGCCGTCTGCTCGGTGACGGACACGCCGCCGACGATGCTGGTGTGCATCAATCGCGGCAGCCGCGCGCACGACATCATGCGCGGCAACGGGCGCGTCGCGATCAACCTGTTGCCGTCCGCGTGCCAGGAAGTCGCGACGACGTTCGCCGGCATGACGCCAGCGCCGGGCGACGCGCGCTTCGACGACACGCGCTGGCGGGACGGCAAGACCGGCGTGCCGGTGCTGGCCGATGCGAACGTCAGCCTCGAAGGGCGCATCATCGACAGCAAGTCGGTCGGCTCGCATTCGGTGATGTTCGTCGAAGTCGACCACATCGCGCTGCATGCGGCCGCCGACGGGCTGATCTATTTCGGCCGCGCGTTCCATCGACTCGCGCATCCGCTGGCCGCGCAGGCGGGGTGACGGATGGAAGTCTGCCTGTTTCTGATCGTCGATCACGGCGACTCCGACGATGCGGAGCGGCCGCTACCCGGCATCGACGATGCGGTGGCGGCGCTTCGCATGGCGCCCGGGCTGACGCGGCTGGTCGTGCATCGACCTGTCGCGGCGGTCGCCGACCACGCCGATCCCATCGCCCGTCCGCCATCGCCCGCATGCGTGCTGCAAGGCTATTTTCGCGAGCTCGACAGGCTCGAAGCAATGCTCGCGCCGACCGGTGCCGTGCACGCGTGCACGATGCGATGGCAGGCGGCGGGGCGGCGTGTCGTGCAGCAGGCGATGGCCGTGCGCCGGGTTGCGCTGCCTGGCCCCGGCATGGCCGCCGCCGCGCGAAGCTGCACCTACCTCGTGAGCTACGAAGGCGAGGCGGAGGATCCGAACGCGTGGCTGTCGCATTACCTCGATCATCATCCGCAGCTGATGGCGCAATTGCCGGGCATCCGCGCGATCGAGATCTATACGCGCGTCGATTACCGAAGCGCGCTGCCGGTGCCGCGTGCCGAGGCGATGCAGCGCAACAAGGTCGTGTTCGACGACGCCGACGCGCTGGTGCGCGCGCTGGCGTCGCCGGTCCGCTTGCTGATGCGCAGGGATTTCGACGCGTTGCCGCCGTTTTCCGGCGCCGCGCCGCATTTCCCGATGGCCAGCGAAAATTTTGAGATAACATCGGCAGAGTAGTCTGCGCCGCGTCGTGCGACCGCCTGCAGGCCGTATCGACGCGCCCCCGCCGCGGCTCACGAGCGCCATGACCAAATCCCATCCGGTCGTCACCGACCTCAACCTGTTGCGGGTGTTCCTCGCGATCTCGGAGCTGCGCAGCCTCACCGCAGCCGGCGAGCGGCTCGGGCTCACGCAGCCGGCCGTCAGCCATGCGTTGCGGCGCTTGCGCAATCTGTTCGACGATCCGCTGTTCGTGCGGACGCCCGCCGGCATGGCGCCGACCGATGCGGCGCGCCAGTTGCACGGCCCGCTGACGCGCGCGTTCGGCATCATCGATCTCGCGGTGCAGCAGGTCGCGCATTTCGATCCGGCCACTGCCAGCCGCACGTTCCGCCTGTCGATGTCCGACATGTCGGAGTTCTATTTCCTGCCGCCGTTGCTCGCGAAGCTCGCGCAAGCCGCGCCGGGCATTCGCGTCGACATCGCGAACGCGGCTGTCGATGCGGTCGGCGCCGCGATGCGCAGCGGCGAGATCGATCTCGCGCTTGGCTACGTGCCCGACCCGGGCCCGGGGTGCGTGAGCGAGACGCTGTTCTCCGACGAGCACGTGTGCATGGTGCGGGCAGGCCATCCGCTGCGCAAGCGCGCGCCGACGCAGGAGGACCTGACCGCGCTGCGCTACGTCTACGCGAGCAGCAACGCGACCGGCCACCGGATGGTCGAGAAGTGGCTCGACGAGCTGCACGTCGAGCGTACCGTCGTGCTGCGCCTGCCGCACTTCATCGTCGCGCCGGAGATCGTGCAGCACACCGACTTGGCGATCATCTTTCCGCGCAGCGTCGCCGAGCGTTTCAACCGCGGCCGCGCGTTCCGGATCTTTCCGCTGCCGTTCGTGCTGCCGCCGATCGAGATCCAGATGCACACGCACGTACAGTTCGCGGCGGACCCGGGCATCGCATGGCTGCGCGGCGTGATCCACGAGATGTTCCATCGGCCGCAAGCGTGACGGCAAGGCCGCACGCGCGTGCGTAAAAATCCGCTTCACTGATTTAGAATGCGTTCACGCATCAATTCGACGAATAGTGGAGGCGGTGATGACGTCGGTCGATCATCTCGATCTGAACCTGTTGCGCGTGTTCCAGGCAATCGTCGAGGAACGCAGCCTGACGAAGGCCGGCGAGCGGCTCGCGCTGTCGCAGCCGGCCGTCAGCTATTCGCTCGGCCGGCTGCGCACGCTGTTCGACGATCCGCTGTTCGTGCGGACGCGTTCGGGCATGCAGCCGACGCCGGTCGCGCTCGAACTCGCGGGCATCGTCGGCAAGGCGCTCGACATGGTGCGCGTCGCGTTGCGCTACGCGGAGCGCTTCGATCCGGCCACCAGCACGCGCACGTTCCGGCTGTCGTTGTCGGACGCGGGCGAGATGGCGTATCTGCCGGCCATCTGCCAGGCGCTGCGCGACCGTGCGCCGCGCGTGACGCTGAGCGTGCAGCCGCTGCCGGTGGAGGAGATCGAGGAAGCGCTGCGCGCGAGCCGGCTCGATTTCGCGATCGGCAACCTGCCGGAGCTGATGCCGCGCACGCGTCACCAGGTGCTGTTCGAGGAAACCTACGTATGCATGACGGGGCGCCGGCGCGGGCTGCCGACGGCGGCCGCGTTGAGCCTCGAGCAGTTCGTGCGCGCCGCGCACGTCAACGTGAAGTCGGTCGAGCACAGCCACCACGCACTCGACGACGCATTGCGCGCGCAGGGCGTGGGCCGCAACATCGCGCTCGAGGTGCCGCACTTCGTCGCGCTGCCGAGCGTACTGTCGGTCACCGATCTGTATGCGACGCTGCCGAAGCGGCTCGCGCAGATCCTGAACCGCGACAACGCATTCCGCCTGTATGAGCTGCCGGTCACGCTGCCGCCCGCGCCGGTGACGATGCACTGGCACGAGCACTTCCATGAAGACGAGGGCAACGCGTGGATGCGCGCGCTGCTCGCCGAGATCGTCGAGCGTTTCGACGAATGACGCTCGGGCGGGGCGCGACGGGCGGCCGATGGGTGTCGCCGGCGCACCGGTGCATTGGTCGATCGCCAGGTCGGCGCCGCAGCACGTCGGCGCACTCGGTGCATCAGAGATCGAGTACCAGCACGGCGGAGCGCGCGCGCGACACACAGCAGCAGATCACCGCATTGCTCGCGCGCTCGGCCTTGCTCAGGCAGTGGTCGCGATGATCGGGCTCGCCGTCGACGACGGGCACCATGCAGGTGCCGCACACGCCTTCGCCGCATGACGTATCGACTTCGATGCCGATGCGCGCGAGCGCGTCGACGATCGACGTGTCGGGCGTCACGCGCACCGATTTCCCGCTGCGCCGCAGGCGCACTTCGAAACCGTCGGTAGGGCCGGTGTCGGCTGCGGCGTGGCCCGCTTCCGCGGCGACGGGTTCCGCCGCGAAGCGTTCGAGATGGATCGCCTCGTCGGGAACGCACGTGGCGGCCGCGGCGACGACCGCATCCATGAACGGCCCCGGGCCGCACGTATAGACATGTGCGTGCGCATCGATCGACGCGACGCAGCCGCGGAGCTCGGCCGCGAGCGCGTCGGGCTCGACGCCGTAATGGAACGTCACGTGCGATGCGAACGGTTCGGCCGACAGTTCGTCGACGAAGGCGGCGTGCTCGCGACTGCGCGCGAAGTAATGCAACCGGTAGCGCGCGCCGCGCCGGTTCAGCGCGTACGCCATCGACAGCAGCGGCGTGATGCCGATGCCGGCCGCGACGAGCACGTGCTCGCTCGCGTCATCCGTCAGACGAAACAGGTTGCGCGGCGTGCCGATCGACAATTCGGTGCCGACGCGCACGTCGTCGTGCAGCGAACGCGAGCCGCCGCGCGAGTGCGCTTCCTTCTTCACCGCGAAGAGATAACTGCCGCGCTCGTCGGGGTCGCCGCACAGCGAATATTGTCGCGTGATGCCGGACGGCGCGGTGACGTCGATATGGGCGCCCGGCTCGTACGCGTCGAACGGCTGGCCGTCGACGCGCGAGACCTGGAAACAGCGGATGTCCTGCGCCGCGTCGATCAGCGCGTCGATCCGGACATGGTGGCGGTTCGCTTGCATGGGAAATTCCGTGGGGTAGAGGAAAGCGGCGCGGCAGCGCGCCGCGCCGTCATGCGATCGAGAATAGGGATGGGCGTCGCATAAATCAAATCGATAAAAAAGCGATGCCTGAATCAGTGAGATGGATGATTCGTGGCGCTCTCGCGGTCATGCCGGATGGTCGCGCGAACCGTCGGCGGGCGCGATGCGCGTCTCGCGCATCGCGCACAGCGTCGCGACGGTCACGAGGCCGAGCGCAACGAGGAACAGCGACACCGGCCACGACGCGTGATAGCGCGCGAGCAGCGCGGTCGCGATCAACGGCGACATCCCACCCGCGAAGATCGACGCGACTTCGTGACCGAGCGCGACGCCCGAGTAACGCACCTCGGTGCTGAACAGCTCGCCAACGAGCGCGGGCAGCGTACCGATCATCGCGCCGTGGCTCACCGCCGTGCCGACCGTCAGCGCGAGCCACACGAGCGGCGTCGCACGCGTGTCGAGCAGCCAGAAGAACGGAAACGCGCACGCGACGAGGCTCAACGCGCCGATCAGGTACACGGGCTTGCGGCCGATCCGGTCGGACAGGCGGCCCCATGCGAGCATCGCACCCATCTCGACGATCATCGCGATCATCACGCCGGCCAGCATCGTGCCGTTCGGGATGCCGACGTATTTGCCGTAGACGAGCGAGAACGCGAGGAAGATGTACGCGCCGCCGTTCTCGGCCACACGCAGCCCCATCGCGAGCAGGATTTCCTTCGGATGGCGGCGGATGCACTCGACGATCGGCAAATGCGTGTGCGCGCCGCGCTTGCCGGCCTGCTCGAAGTCGCGGCTTTCCGGCAGATGGCGACGGATATAGATGCCGATCGCGAAGATCGCGACGCTCGCGAGGAACGGCAGCCGCCAGCCCCACGTGCGGAACATGTCGTCCGGCAGCGCCTGTGCGGCGAGAAACGCGGCCGACGACAGCACGAAGCCGCCGCCCACGCCGAGCTGGCTCCACGCTGCGTAATAGCCGCGCTGCTCGGGCGGCGCGTTCTCGCTGATCATCAGTACGCCGCCGCCCCATTCGCCGCCGGACGCGATGCCCTGCAGCAGGCGCAGCACGACGAGCGCGGCCGGCGCCCACAGGCCGACCTGCGCATAGGTCGGCAGCAGGCCGATCGCGAAGGTCGATGCGCCCATGATCAGCAGCGTCCACACGAGCGACGCCTTGCGCCCGTAGCGATCGCCGACGTGGCCGAACACGATCCCGCCGAGCGGGCGCGCGACGAAGCCGAGCGCGAATGCCGCGAACGCGGCGAGGCTGCCTGCGAGCGGCGATGCGCCGGGCGGAAAGAACACGTGGCCGAATACCAGTGCCGCGGCCGTGCCGTACACGAAGAAGTCGTACCACTCCATCGCGTTGCCGGCGACGGAGGCGATGACGATCCGGCGCAGTTGCCGGTCGGCGAGCGGCCGGGCGGCGCTCGGGGATTGCACGGTGTCGGTCGGGTACATGGCGGGCTCTGATGGGGGGGCGGGTGCGTGCCGTCTTGTGCGGCACTGCGGGCTAGTGTTGTCGGCACGGCTCTCCCGGTCAAATCCACAGAAAAAGGGAAGTGTCATCACTCCCGCAAATGATGGTCGCGGCGCGCGTGGCCGTGCCCGTGCGCGCCGGCGCCCGTCACCGCTCGATCTGCCGGTTCCGGCGCGTGTCCCCGTTCGCCGGCGCGGATCGAGCGCGGCGGCTTGCGCCATCCGTTCGACGAACCGAAGACGCCGCGGAGCGAAGTCGCGATTTGCCGAGCGATCGCGCGGCCGCCATCGACGTACCGCGAACGATGTCGTCCGGTGTGTCGCGCCCGTTCGCACCGAATGGCGTTTTTTGAGGGTTATACGACCTTTGCGCCATCGGCCTCCCGTTCCATACTTCACGTGGACGATCAAGCCGGAACCAGCCTGCAAACGCCATCGCGCGTCGCGTATTCGGCCCGATCGATCGCGGACATGAAAAGGAACGGAAGATGAGGCTCGAGAACAAGTCGGCGTTGATCACCGGTGGCACCAGCGGCATCGGTCTCGCCACCGCGAAGCTGTTCATTGCGGAAGGTGCGCGCGTCGCGGTGACGGGGCGCGACGAGACCGTATTCGAACGCGTGAAGGCGGAGCTCGGCAAGCATGCGGTCGTGCTCAAGGGCGACGTGCGGTCGCTCGACGACATGCGCGCGATTGCTGCCGAGGCCAACGAGACGTTCGGCGGTCTCGATGTCGTGTTCGCCAATGCCGGCTGGGCCTTCCCGTCCGCAGTCGACGACATCGACGACACGCTCTATGACGACATCATGGACGTCAACGTCAAGGGCGTGGTGTACACGCTTCGAGCAGCGCTGCCGTACCTGCGAGAAGGTTCGTCGGTAATCCTCAATACCTCGTTCGTCGCGCAGACCGGCAAGCACGGCATCTCGCTGACCGCGGCGGCGAAGGCTGCCGTGCGATCGTTGGCTCGCAGTTGGTCGTACGAATTTCTCGACCGGAAAATCCGTTTCAACGCAATCGCGCCCGGCCCGATCGATACGCCGCTGCTCTCGAAGTGGGGCAAGCCTGACGAATGGGTGCGCGACCGCAAGACCGAATTCGCGGAAGCGAATCCGGCGGGCCGCATGGGCAAGGCCGACGATATCGCATACGCGGCGCTCTATCTCGCCAGCGACGAATCGTCGTACGTCGTCGGCACGGAGCTGGTCGTCGATGGCGGCGCGTCGCAGCTTTGAGTTTGCGCTTCGCGCTTCCCGGGCCCGGCACGCCATCCCGGCTCATCCCTATCCCGATTTCACGTTCGCCGCGCCGTTCGCCGTGGCGGTTATTTCATCCGGCCCGGCGAGGTTGCGCTCGCCGATGGGCCGAAGTGCAAGGAGCAATCATCTTGACCGACAGTAGCGATAACCATGCCTCTGCCAGGCAACTTACGCGGGCAGGCCGCTCGCGCCGCGATGTCCTGAAGTTCGGCAGCGCCGCCACCCTCGGCGCCGTGCTGGGCGGCGGCGCGTTGCTCGGGCACGCCACGCCTGCGCTGGCGCAGAGGGATAGCGCAGGGCTGCTCGCGCCGAACGAGCCGTTCGATATCCTGATCGTCAATTATGACGGCGGCACGCTGCTCGACTTCGCGGGCCCCAGCGAGATCTTCCATCGGCTGCCGAATACGAACGTGCGCTATGCGAGCCTCGATGGCGGCGACGTGACGCTCGAATTCGGCGTCGTGTACGGCAAGACCGAACGGCTGGCCGACATCGACAAGACCGACATGATTCTCGTGCCCGGCGGGTCCAATTTGTCGGCGCCGATGCGGCCGGCGTATCAGGCGCAGATCCGGCGCCTGGCGGAAAGTGCCAGACATGTGACGTCGGTGTGCAACGGCTCGCTCGTGCTCGCCGCGACGGGTGTGCTCGACGGCAAGCGCAGCGCCTGCCACTGGGCCTTTCTCAACAAGCTGTCCGAGTATGGCGCGATTCCCGTGCCCGATCGCTTCGTCGAGGACGACGACGGCCGCTTCATGAGCGGCGGCGGCGTGACGGCGGGCATCGATTTCGCGCTGCGCGTGGCGGCGAAGCTGCGCGGCCGGCAGGCGGCCGAATACACGCAACTCGTCGTCGAATACGATCCCGATCCGCCGTTCCACTCCGGTCATCCGAGAGATGCGCGGCCCGAACTCGTCGCGATGGTCGACAAGAAGCTGCCCGGCGCATCGAAGGGACTCGCACGCGTTCCCGGCGTTCGTTGACGCGCTTGCGGGCCATGCGTGCGAATCACCGCCTCTTCAATTCAAACCCGATTCGGAACTCACTCGATGCGACAGATTCATCTTCGTACTGCTGCGTTCGCAGCGTGCATGTCCCTCTTTGCATTCACGGCGCCGGCTATCGCCGGTGGCGCGCAACGCCCGCCCGAAGCGGCCATCAAGGCCGAGAACACGCGCTGGGCGGATGCCTTTGCGCGAGGGGACTACGACGCGATAAGCCGCCTCTATACCGACGACGGTACGCTCTTGCCGCCGGGAGGCGACAAAGTCACGGGCCGCCGCGCGATCGCCGAGTACTTCACCAACGGGTATGCCGGATCGAAACCCGGCACCGTATCGTTCAGCAACGTCGAGTTCTACGGTGACGACCGGGTCGTGACGGAGGTATCGGACGTGGAGGTTCGAGACGGTGAGGGAAAGCTCAAGATCCGCGCCAAGCAGACGCTCGTCTTCCTGAAGCAGGGCGGCACGTGGAAGCTGCATCGCGACATGTGGAACGCTTACCCGCCGGTCAAGGACTGACTATCGCTGACGGCCGGCGAATTGGCGCGCTACGTGCTCACGCGCCCATAGCCGGTTAGCGGGAAGTGGGCCATGCAGCGCGCCGATCGGCAGGCAACCGATCAGCGCGCTGCGTTCGACCTGCTCTCGCGACGAACCGCTTGCGGCGGGTGTCCAAGCAGCTTGACGAACGCTCGGCGCATCCGTTCCGGATCGGTGAATCCCACCGCCAGCGCAATCTGTTCGATCGGCTCGCTGCCGCCCTGAAGGCGCAGCCTCGCTGCTTCGACGCGCAAACGCTCGACGGCCCTCGCCGGCGTTTCGCCGGTTTCCCGGCGAAACGCACGCCCGAACTGCCGCACACTCAAGCGGGCGGCATCGGCGAGCCGCTCGACCGGCAACGCTTCGGCCAGATGTTCCCGGGCGAAATTCAGCGCGATGCGGATGCGATCCGATTCCGGCTCCATCCGCGACATCGCGGAGAATTGCGACTGCCCGCCGGGCCGCCGATACGGAACGACCAGCAGCCGCGAGACCTCGCGCGCGATTTCCGTGCTCATATCCCGTTCGATCATGCCGAGCGCGAGGTCGATGCCGGATGCGATGCCCGCCGACGTCCAGACATGGCCATCGACGACGTAGATACTGTCGCCGTCCACCCGCGTGCGCGGGAAGCGTGCCTGCAATTGCGCGGCGTAGCGCCAGTGCGTCGCCGCTCTCAGGCCGTCCAGCGAACCGGTTTCCGCCAGCAGAAATGCGCCCGTGCACACGCTGGCCACCCGCGACGCGTGGGCGGCCAGCTTGCTGGCGGCGGCGATATTTTCCGGTGTCTGCATCGGGGCGATATCGCCGCCGACGAACACGACGGTGTCGAACGCGCGCCTGCCGATCGGTTTCGTGTCGATCGAAAGGCCGGTATTGCCGGGAATCGGGCCGCCGGAGGGCGAGACGACGTGAAGATCGTAGGGCGTGTAGCCGGCGGCCGTGGCCACCTGATTGAAGGCCGACAGCGGCCCGCCGAGATCGAGCGCGTCGTAGCCGCGGCAAACGAAGAATCCAATTCGATGCATGACGAAGCAATGAGTCGATAGCGCCGGAGTGGCGGATTTTACCGGGAACCCTCGAATCGTGCCATTTGGCTCGAAACGACGGCAGGGCGTCGCTTACGCCGTCGTCGATCGACTGTATCGGTTTGCGCCGCGTTCACGCGATGCCGACAGGAAGCGCCGGTCAGCGACGATAGATGAACTCGAGATCGGTCGATTCGCCGACCTTGAAATCGTACGTGCCGACACGCTTGAAGCCTGCCTTTTCGTAGAACGCGATGGCCTTCGCGTTGCCCGACCACACGCCCAGCCATACCGGGCCGGGGCGCGTCGCGGCGAGATACTGGAGCGCGGCGTCGAACAACGCCCGTCCGGCGCCGGTTCCCTGCGTGCTGCGGCGCAGATAGATCTGATGGATCTCGCCCGCACCGTCCGCCACGTCCGGATGGGGAAGCTTGCACGTATCCGACCAGCGAGCCGTCGTCGCCTTCCGCGACCCACGTCCGGCACTGCGGGTCGCCGAGCTGCTCGGCGATCGCCGCAACCGAGTACGTCCGGGCTTCGTACTCGGCCAGATCGTCCGGCGGATAGTCGATGCCGAACCCGTCCTGCAGAAAGGTCTCGCGAAACGTATCGCGCTTCAATTCGGCGAGCGGGACGGCATCGGCCAGTGTCGCAACGCGGATCAACATCGAGCATCTCCAGGTTCGGTGTCGGGCCGACAGTTTATCCCGGGCGACCTCGGGCAGACGCGTCGTCCGCTAGCCCGCGACCGTCGCGGTCGGACGCACGACGATCTCGTTCACGTCGACATCGGCTGGCTGCGCGATCGCATACGCGATGGCCGCCGCGATCGCGTCGGGTTCGAGCGCGATGCTGCGGTATCGCGTCATCGCTTCGGCGGCGACCGGGTCGGTAATCGTGTCGGCCAGCTCGGACGTGACGACACCCGGGCAGATGCACGTGACGCGCAGCTTGTCGTTCTCCTGCCGCAAGCCTTCGGAGATCGCGCGTACCGCGTATTTCGTCGCGCAATAGACGGCGGCCGTCGGCGATACCCGCAATCCGCCGATCGACGACACGTTGACGATCTGGCCGAAGCCCTGCCGATTCATCACCGGCAGGGCGGCCGCGATGCCGTACAGCACACCCTTGATGTTCACGTCGACCATGCGGTCCCACTCGTCGACCTTCAGCGACGCCATCGGAGACAGCGGCATGACGCCCGCGTTGTTGACGATGACGTCGATCTGCCCGTACTCGGCGAGCGCGGCGTCGACGAAGGCGACGCTGTCGCTGCGCTGCGTGACGTCGAGCGCGCGCCAGGCCGCGGTGCCGCCGTCGGCGCGAATGTCGTCGGCGAGCGCGGCCAGGCGTTCGGTGCGGCGCGCACCGAGCATCAGGCGCGCGCCGCGCGCGCCCAGATAGCGGGCGGTGGCCTCGCCGATGCCGCTGCTCGCGCCGGTGATCAGGATTACTTTCTGTTCGATGTCGTGGCGGGTCATGTCCGTTCCTCGGTGGGAGATGAAGAACCGACAGCATCGCGCGGAAGCATGCGTGACCGTTATTCCGCAAGTCCGCATTTCTTGCACGATTCTCCGAGAATGCGTGGGGCACGATCCGGCGCGCGGTTGCGCCTGCTACTTCCAGATCCGGGAAATGCGCCGATTTTGCAGTGCAGCGGAAGGCGGCGACGCTCCCGCGGCCGGGCCTCCGTAACCCGCCGAAACCCCGGCGCGGCAATCATGCGGATGCCGATGGTTGACCGCCCGCGGACATGCTAGGATTTCCGACAAACAACTCCGGAGACTGCGATGCCGTTCATCTGCGAAAACGTCGAATGTCGTGCCGTGCTGGCTCGCGGGCAGGTCAGGCACCATCAGGAGGACGCGGGCTGGTGCTTCTACTGCCCCGACTGCAACGCCAGGAACGAGTTGATGAATATCGGCACGGCCAGCGGCCCTGTCGAGCTGGTTCAGCCGGAGCGGGCCAGCCCGCCGCACAAGGTCGTCGCGAAGGCCCGGCCGCTGGATGATGGCCGGTACGCGGCGCAATTGAGCGTCCAGCGGGCGCTCGCCGTGAAAGGCACCTACGCGGCCGAAGAGCACTGGGATCAGCTCGGCGTATTCGGCGACGCGCAGGAAGCCGTCGCGCATGCGAAGTCTTTCGCCACGGACCTGCTGCAGCGCGCGGCATAGTCGGTACTTTTCCGTGAATGAATCAGGGGCGTCGCGCATCCGCGCGCGACGCCCCTTTGCGTTTTCCGCGCGCGTTCGTCAGTGGTCGATATCGAACGGCACATACTGCTCCGCGATCCGTCGATCCGTGTCGTGCGGAATCAAGCTCCCGGGAAAGCCGTGCGCGGTCATACGGCCGGTGCCTGCACCGTGCTGCGTGCCCGTTCGCGGGCCGTGACGAGCGCCCGGATCCGCGCGCGGTCGTCCTGCGTCGCCGGCGTGAAGATCACGAGGCTCAGATCCGGGCGGCCGGTGACCGTGAACGCCGAATATTCGAACGCGATCCGGCCGGCCTGCGGATGGCGGATCTCCTTCGTGCCTTCGTGCTGCGAATGGATTGCGTGGTCGCGCCACATCGCGTCGAATTCGGCGCTCGTCGCGCGCATCTCGTCGACGAACGCCTGCACGGCCTGCGTCGCGCCGCTGCGCACGACGTCCGCACGAAATGCACCGACCGCGAACCGCGCGATGCGCTCCCAGTTCGGCTGCACGGCGCGCACGCGCGCGTCGACGAAGATCAGCCGCAGGATGTTGCGTGCGGCCGGCGGCAGTGTCGCGTAGTCGGTCAGCGTCGCGGCCGCTGCGTCGTTCCACGCGGCGACGTCCCAGGTCGCCGTGCGTATGATCGCCGGGCTCGCGTCGAGCGAATCGAGCACGTGCTGCAGGCGCGGCGTCACGCTGGCCGGCGCGTGATAGCGCACCTCGGGCGGGTGGCCGACGCCGAGCAGGAACAGGTGCTCGCGCTCGGCCTCGTTGAGCATCAGCGCGCGGGCGAGCCGGTCGAGCACGTCGGCCGACGGCGCGCCGCCGCGCCCCTGTTCGAGCCAGGTGTACCACGCGGCGCTCACATGCGCGCGCTGCGCGACTTCCTCGCGCCGCAGGCCCGGCGTGCGGCGGCGCGTGGCCGGCAGCCCGAGCGCGGCCGGGTCGAGTTTCTCGCGGCGGTCCCGCAGGTACGCGCCGAGCAGGTTGTCGGGGGCGTCAGCCATATCCTGTTAGTTCGTTTACCGGTAAACCGTCACGGCTTCACCGCGAGCGGCCATCGGCACATAGTAAGCCTCCATTTCATCCGGAGGTGCTGAACATGCGTGTCTTTGTTACGGGAGCATCGGGATTCGTCGGTTCGGCCGTCGTGGCCGAACTCGTGGCGGCCGGGCACTCGGTGCTCGGGCTGGCGCGGTCCGATGCGGCCGCGGCGTCGGTTGCCGCGGCCGGCGCCGACGTCCATCGCGGGTCGCTGGAGGATCTCGACAGCCTGACGCGCGGCGCCGAGGCCGCCGATGCGGTGATCCATACGGGATTCAATCACGACTTCTCGCGTTTCGCGCAGAACTGCGAACTCGATCGCCGCGCGATCGAGACGATCGGCGCGGTGCTCGCCGGCTCGGCGCGGCCGCTGGTCGTCACGTCGGGCCTCGCGCTCGTCGCGCCCGGCCGGGCGGCGACGGAGGACGATCCGCACGTGCCGGTGTCGGCGAGCTATCCGCGTGCGTCCGAAGCGACCGCGGTCGCGTTGGAAGCGCGCGGCGTGCATGCGTCGGTCGTCCGCCTGCCACCGTCCGTGCATGGCGACGGCGATCACGCGTTCGTGCCGCGCCTGATCGCGTTCGCGCGGGAGAAGGGCGTATCGGCGTTCATCGGCGACGGTGCGAACCGCTGGCCGGCCGTGCACCGGCTCGACGCGGCGCGCGTGTACCGGCTCGCGATCGAACGCGGCGCGGCCGGTGCGCGCTATCACGCGGTCGACGATACGGGCGTGCCGTTCCGCGAGATCGCCGAGGTGATCGGCCGCCGGCTGAACGTGCCGGTCGTCGCGAAGTCGGCGGCGGAAGCCGGCGAGCACTTCGGCTGGTTCGCGATGTTTGCGGGGATGGATGCGCCCGCAACCAGCGAGCGCACGCGGGCATCGCTCGGCTGGGCGCCGACGCAGCCGCGGCTGCTGGCCGATATCGACCGGCCGCGGTATTTCGAAAGCTGACGAGCGGCGCGCGCCGCTCGCCATGGGCGCGGCTCAGACCGTGACGACGATCTTGCCGACCTGCGCGCCGGCTTCCATGTAGCGGTGCGCGTCCACGATGTCGTCGAACGCGAACGTGCGATCGATTCGCGGCTTCAGCGTGCCGGCCGCGAGCCCGTCGACGATGAAGCGCTTCGCGCGTTCGAGCCGTTGCGCGCTGCCGGTGATCTCGAACAGCTCGTAGCCGCGCAGCGTCAGGTGGCGCGCGAGCAGGTCCATCACCGGCACCGGGATGTCGCGCGTGTCGAGCGCGCCGTACTGGAAGAACGTGCCGTCAGTGGCCAGCGTACGCAGCAGGTTCGCCGCGTCGGGGCCGCCGACCGGGTCGAACACGAGACGCGCGCCGATGCCGCCCGTGATTTCGGCCACCTGTTGCGGCAGGTCGGCGGGGCTGCCGACGATCACGTGCTTCGCGCCCGCATCGAGCAGCGCCCGACGCTTCGATTCGCCGCGCGTCAGCGCGATCGGCACCGCGCCGATCAGGTTCGCGATCTGGATCGCGGCCTGCCCGACGCTGCTCGACGCGGCGCCGATCAGCACCGCATCGCCGCGCTGGAGCCCGCCGAGTTCGATCAGCGCGCCGTAGGCCGTCACGAACATCATCCACGTCGCGGCCGCTTCCTCGAACGACAGGCTCTCCGGATGCCTGACCACCGCATGCGCGGGCACGTTGACCACCTCGCCGTACATTCCGTAGTCGGCGAACGAGAACGCCGGCACCACGCTCACCGCGTCGCCTTCGGCGAACGCCGTCACGTTGCGGCCGACCGCCGCGACCACGCCCGACGCCTCGTAGCCGAGCGACGCCGGAAAACGCGGCATGAACGTGTATTCGCCGCGGCGGAACATGACTTCCGCACGATTGAGACCGATCGCCTTCACGCGTAGCTGGATGTCGTCGGGGCCCGGCGCGGGCACGTCGACGGTGTCGATCTGCAGTACGTCGGGGCCGCCGACGCGGTGGAAACGAACGATGCGGGCCATGGAGCGCTATATGAACGCGTCCCGTTTGCAACAGTTTTCGTGTGTTCCGACAGACAGGATGGGCTGCAGCTCTATATCCGGCC